>NZ_JBSIPA010000429.1:0-5346 GCF_053574605.1 Caballeronia sp. M23-90
TGCCACTGTAACTGAAACATTCACGAAAAATAGCGCGATCGGGCGACAACGTTCACCAACTCGGCGAACGACGGGAAAACCCGCAAAACGGTAAAATACGGTCCCATGAATACTGAACGCTGGACGCCGCGCGTTACCGTCGCGGCCATTGTGGAGCGGGACGGGCGTTTTCTCGTGATCGAGGAGCACACGTCCGACGGACTCAAGATTAATCAGCCGGCCGGCCATCTGGAAGCGGGAGAAACGCTTGTCGATGCCGTGAAGCGGGAAACACTGGAGGAAACGGCGCATCGGTTCGAACCGCAGGCGCTCGTCGGCACGTATCTGACGCATTTCGAGCGGCCGGGGAAATCGGCGACTTATTTGCGCTTCACGTTTTGCGGCACCACGTCGGGACCGGTGCCGGACGCGAAACTGGACGATGGCATCGTGCGCGCCATGTGGCTCACCGCCGACGAACTCCGTGCATGCGCCGACCGGCACAGGTCGCCGGCCGTGCTGGAATGCCTCGATCATTACCTCGCCGGGCGGCGCGTACCGCTCGACTTCATTCACACGCACTCGGTCGCGCCGGTGCGGGACTAGGTTTTCGAAGCAACAATCCAAGCCACAATCGAAGCAAAATCGAAGCATCAGGCAGAGAGCACAATGAGCAAGGCCGGAAAACAGAAAGTCGTGGTGGGCATGTCGGGCGGCGTGGATTCGTCGGTGACCGCGTGGCTGCTGAAAGAGCAGGGCTACGACGTGATCGGCCTGTTCATGAAGAACTGGGAAGATGACGACGACAGCGAATACTGCTCGACCCGGCAGGACTGGATCGATGTGGTGTCGGTGGCGGATCTGATCGGCATCGACGTGGAAGCGGTCAACTTCGCGGCTGAATACAAGGATCGTGTGTTCGCCGAATTCCTGCGGGAATATTCGGCCGGCCGCACGCCCAATCCTGACGTTCTCTGCAACGCCGAGATCAAGTTCAAGGCCTTCCTCGATCACGCCATGTCGCTTGGCGGCGAAACCATCGCGACCGGCCATTACGCTCGCGTGCGCGAACGCGATGGCCGGTTCGAACTGCTCAAGGCCACGGATCACACGAAGGATCAGTCGTACTTCTTGCATCGGCTGAATCAGGCGCAGTTGTCGAAGACGCTGTTTCCGCTCGGTGAAATGCCAAAGACGAAGGTGCGCGAGATCGCCGCGCAGATTGGCTTGCCGAACGCGGCGAAGAAGGATTCCACGGGGATCTGCTTTATCGGCGAAAGGCCGTTTCGCGAATTTTTGAACCGCTATCTGCCAACACAACCCGGCCCGATGAAAACGCCCGATGGCAAGGTGATCGGCGAGCATGTCGGGCTGGCGTTCTATACCTTCGGCCAACGCAAGGGCATCGGGCTCGGCGGCAGCAAGGACGGCAGCGGCGATCCATGGTTTGTTGCGGGCAAGGACATGGCGTCGAACACGCTGTACGTGGTGCAGGGGCATGATCATCCGTGGCTGTTGTCGCATTCGCTCGTAGCCGGTAATACGAGCTGGGTGGCGGGCGCGGCACCGGCTGAAGGCCTGGTATGCGCGGCGAAGACGCGGTATCGGCAGGCGGATTCGGCTTGCGTGGTGGGTGCGCCGGGCGAGGACGGCCGCTTCGAGCTAAGTTTCAGCGACGCGCAATGGGCCGTCACGCCGGGACAATCGGCAGTGCTTTATCAAGGCGATGTTTGCCTGGGTGGCGGGATCATCGAACACGCCGCGACGGCGCAGCCGGCGCGGCGGGAAGCACAGGCGGCATTGTTGACGCCGCGGTGATGTGCGGTGATGTGGTTGTATGCGAAGGAGCGGGCTGCGGCCCGCTTCATGATGTTTGCGGAGAGCTTGATAAAAACGCCCTGTTAAAAACGCCCGATGAAATTCATTAAATTCCCTTGACTACCTATCTTCTAGTAGATAAATTACGACTCATCGAAGGCATGAGATTCCGAAATGAACACCGAGAAAACCCCGGACAAAAACACCGTGCGCGAGCAATTGCTCGATCACGCGCAAATCCTGTTGATGACGCGCGGGTACAACGGGTTTAGTTATCGCGATCTGTCGACGCTGGTCGGGGTGAAGACATCGAGCATCCACTATTACTTCCCTTCGAAGGAAGATCTCGTGCTCGAAGCAGTGAATACCTATAGCGCGGATGTCATGTCGTCGATTTACGCCATCGACAGTTCGGCTTCCGCCGAGAAAAAGCTTGATCGCTACGCGAAGCTGTTCGGCAAGATCGTGGGCGAAGGCGATCAGGTTTGCTTGTGCGGAATGCTGGCTGCGGATATCCAGTCTTTACCCGAGGACGTGCGTCATGCGGTTCAGGCCTTCTTTAAAGCAAATGAATCGTGGCTGGCGAAAGTGCTGGCCGAAGGCGAGAAGCAAGAAACCCTGCGTGTAAATGGCAAGCCCGAGGTGACTGCCCGGGCGCTATTCGCGGCGTATCAGGGTAGTCTGCTGGCTTGCCGATTGTTTCATTCAAAAGTGCGTCTGGAAGAAGTCACGCAAACCGTAAAACGATGAAGGCGTAGCGTGGCTTCTGAAGTCATTGGGTCGTAATACAAGGTAATTGTTCGGAATATTGTTAATAATGAATAAACCTTTATCAAAACCGATCTATCTTTGAGTAGGTAGATTTTGATTTCCGATTCCTTTGACGGGAATGTGATTTTTTGCTTTTTGTCTTACTTTTTTACCGCGTTCAAAACGCGCGTCGAGCCGACTAATCATCCCTGCACGGATTTGATGAGTGATTTCGCGCGTCACGGTTTTAACGGGTCTGTAGATAGCAGGTACGCAGTTATCCATTGTTGGTGCCAAGGTTTCCCGGCCGCCGTGAGGCAAGTCGCAGTCGTATCAAAGCCGTATCAAAGCCGTACCGCATCACCTATCTACAAGTAGATGCATTTGAATTTCCAAACGTTCCTCAAGCAAGCATTTATCAACGCCCCTCACTAACAGGAGTCAACATGTTCAAGCTCAAGTCTCTCGCCATCGCTTCTGCCGTTGCTGCAACGCTGACCGCAAGCGCCATCGCGCAGGCCGCGCCCGTGCTCGAACCGGCGACGCAGCAGTTCATCGATGCACTCACCGCACAGAAAGGCCCGCCGATCTACACCTTGTCTCCCGCCGATGCCCGCAACGTTCTCGCCGGCGCCCAGTCGCAGCAGGTCGAAAAGCAGGCCGCGCGAATCGAAGACCGCGTGATCGATGCCGGCCCGACCGGCAAGGTTGCGCTGCGCATCGTACGCCCGGCGCAGGCAAAGGGCGTGCTGCCCGTGATCATGTACTTTCACGGCGGCGGTTGGGTTCTCGGCGATAAAAACACGCACGACCGCCTGATCCGCGAAATCGCGAACGGCGCGCAGGCGACCGTGGTTTTCGTCGATTACGATCGCTCGCCCGAGACCCAATTCCCGGTGCCGGTCGAGCAGGCTTACGCTGCGACGCGCTACGTGGCTGAGCATGCAAAGCAGTTCAACGTCGATGCAACCCGCATGGCCGTGGTCGGCGACAGCGTCGGCGGCAACATGGCGGCCGCGGTCACGCTGATGGCGAAGGAGCAGGGTGGCCCGGCGCTGCGCTACCAGGTGCTGTTCTACCCCGTCACCGATGCAAACTTCGACGACGGCTCGTACAACGAATTCGCCGACGGCCCGTGGCTCACCAAAAACGCGATGAAGTGGTTCTGGGACGCATACGCGCCGAATGCAGCCGACCGGGAGAAGATCACAGCGTCGCCGTTGCGTGCATCGCTGGATCAGTTGAAGGACTTGCCGCCGGCACTCGTCATCACCGACGAAAACGATGTCCTGCGCGACGAAGGCGAGGCCTACGCCCGCAAGCTCTCGCAAGCAGGTGTGCGTGTAACGGCGGTGCGCTACGAAGGCACGATCCACGACTTCGTGATGCTGAACGCGCTGGCGAAGACGCCGGCCACGCGGGCGGCGATCGAGCAGGCGAACACGGTGCTGAAGAAGGCGCTGGCGAAGTAACCAAGCCAGGCCGACGAAAAAAAAGCCCCGAAAGGGGCTTTTTTGCAGGACCGGAGAGAAACCTCAACCCGGCAATGTATCGATAAAAGACTGGCGCAGCGACAAACGCTGCACATGCTTGTCGAGATTGGGGTAATCCTCGCGCCAGTTCAACTCGGGCATGCGGTAGTCGAGATAGCCGAGCGCACAGCCACAGGCGATATCGGCGAGCGTGAAGTGATTGGCCGAGCACCAGTTTTTCGCGGCAAGTCCTTTGGACATCGCTTTCAGGCCGTCATCGATCTTGCGCTGCTGGCGCTCGATCCACGCGTCGTTGCGTTGCGCTTCCTCACGCTGCGTGCCTTCCAGGCGGATCAGCACGGCTGCGTCGAGCATGCCGTCGGCGAGCGCTTCCCAGCACCGGACTTCGGTGCGCTCACGACGTTCCTGCGGCAAGAGCTTGCCGACCGGCGTGAGCGTATCGACGTATTCGCAGATCACGCGCGAATCGAAAACCGCTTCGCCATCGTCCAGGATCAGGCAGGGCACCTTGCCGAGCGGATTGTAACTGTGGATTTTCGAATCAGATGCCCAGACGTTTTCGAGCACCAGTTCGCAGTCGATCTTCTTTTCTGCCATCACAATCCGCGTCTTGCGAACGTACGGGCTGCTGAGCGAACCGATCAGTTTCATCATCTGTATTTTGGATTCTGCAATGAGTAGTCACGGAGAGCGATCTTAACCGCCCCGGCGCGTACCGACTTAATTTCGAGATTGCGGCGTTGTGGTCGGGCGACAAAAAACCCGGCGCACCTTCCGGTGCAACCGGGTTGCGGCGGACTCTGGTCGGAGTCCTTTCAGATTCACTGCGCCGGCGCGGCGTTCATCGGACAAGGCAACAGACGCGGCGGCGCAGGCATTGCGGGCTTCGCGCTTTTCGCTGAAACCGATGTCATCGACGGTGCGGGTGCCGAACTCACCGTCTTGACGCCGGCGGAAATCGCGCCGGCGAGCGCATCCACGGCTTGCCGATGCCCCGCCACCAGCGCGTCATAACCATCGCCAACTGGCTGTTCGGACACGGTCCGGCACGTCAGGACAGCCTGGTTGCTGACGCCGCGCACGCTCCACACGGCATCGATCAACGCTCGTTTTCCCGGCGACGATTCGAAGCGCTGCACGTTCACCTTCACGCGATACACCGCCGCGCCGTCGGGATGCGGCGTGCCGTAGACATCGATGGCGCCAAGCTGCTGCGACAGATCCGCCGATAACGCGCGCCGCACTTCGTCGGCGGGAAGCGATGCCCAGCGCTGATCCTCGAGCACCCGCAAGATCGGGAAGGGCG
>NZ_JBSIPA010000042.1:0-25189 GCF_053574605.1 Caballeronia sp. M23-90
TCGCGCCCGTGCTTTCCTCGACGAAGCCGCGCCGCTCGCGAACGGTTCGCATGCCGATGCAACCGCGTATCGCGTGGAAGGCGGCAAGCTCGCCGTCACGCTGAAAGACGGATCGGCGGCATTGAAATCGCCGGAGCAGTTCATCGGCTTCCAGGGCGATGCAAACGCGCCGTCGGCCATCCTCCTCAAGCATCACGGCCTGCACTTCGAGATCCAGATCGACGCCGCGGATTCCATCGGCAAGACGGATTCCGCGCACGTGAAAGACGTGCTGATGGAAGCGGCTGTCTCGACGATCATCGACTGCGAAGACTCGGTCGCCGCCGTCGATGCCGCCGACAAAGTCCAGCTCTACCGCAACTGGACTGGCCTCATGAAGGGCGATCTGGCCGAAGACGTGACGAAGAACGGAAAGACGTTCACGCGCCGCCTGAACGCCGATCGCGAATACACCGCGCCCGATGGCTCGACGGTCAAGCTACATGGCCGCTCGCTGCTCTTCATTCGCAACGTCGGGCATCTGATGACGAACCCGGCCGTGGTCGATCGCGATGGACATGAGATTCCGGAAGGCATTCTCGATGCCGTGATGACATCGCTCGGCGCCGTGCACGACCTGAAAAACAAGCTTAATTCGCGCACGGGCTCGATTTACATCGTCAAGCCGAAGATGCACGGCCCGGCCGAAGTTGCTTTCTCCGATGAGCTGTTTGGCCGCGTCGAAGACCTGCTTGGTTTGCCGCGAAACACCATCAAGATGGGCATCATGGACGAGGAGCGCCGCACGAGCGTCAACCTGCAGGCGTGCATTGCGGCGGCATCGGCGCGGGTCGCGTTCATCAACACGGGTTTCCTCGATCGCACCGGCGACGAAATGCACACCGCCATGGAAGCCGGTCCCATGATGCGAAAAGGCGACATGAAATCGTCGGCCTGGATCACGGCTTACGAGCGCAATAACGTGCTCGCGGGGCTGAGTTCGGGACTGCGCGGGCGTGCGCAAATCGGCAAGGGCATGTGGGCGATGCCCGACCTGATGCATGCGATGCTCGAGCAGAAGATCGCTCATCCGAAGGCCGGCGCGAACACCGCATGGGTGCCCTCGCCAACGGCGGCTACGCTTCATGCGCTGCATTACCATCAGGTCGATGTTCAGGCCGTGCAGCAGGCGCTCGAGAAGACAGGATACGACAGCGCGCGTGACGCGTTGCTCGATGGCTTGCTGACCATTCCTGTCGTTGAAAAGGCCGAGTGGTCCGATGCAGAGATTCGCCAGGAGATCGAGAACAACGCCCAGGGGATTCTGGGTTACGTAGTGCGTTGGGTCGACCAGGGTGTGGGATGTTCGAAGGTGCCGGATATTCACGATATCGGCTTGATGGAGGATCGCGCGACGTTGCGCATCTCGAGCCAGCACATTGCGAACTGGCTGTATCACGGGGTCGTGTCGGAGGCGTTGGTGAACGAAACGTTCGAGCGCATGGCGAAAGTGGTCGATGCGCAGAACGACGGCGATCCGTACTACCAGCCGATGGCCGGACACTTCGAGACCTCGCTGGCGTTCAAGGCGGCAAAGGCACTGGTGTTTGAAGGGCGCGCCCAGCCGAGCGGGTACACGGAACCGTTGCTGCATAAGTTCCGGCTGGAAGTGAAGGGGTTGCGGGGGTAAAAATATTTACCTGACTACCCTGGTGGATATACAATTATGTAAAGTATATCCATCGAGGTAATCATGCAAGTATCGAAGTGGGGAAACAGCCTGGCAATCCGGTTGCCCGCCGCTGTTGTCGAGGCTCTTGAGCTTCATGAAGGCGACGATGTCGACGTTGTCGTTGCAGGCGCGCGCGAATTTCAGATCAAGAAGAAGCCGACCAGCCGCGAGTTGCTTGAACGACTACGACAGTATCGGGGGCGATTGCCTGCTGACTTCACTTTCAGCCGCGACGACGCCAATCGCAATGACTAAGGTTTTTCTGGACAGCAATGTCGCGCTCTACCTTCTTTCGAGTGATTCGGCCAAGGCAAATCGCGCCGAAGGCTTGATGGCAGAAGGCGGTGTTATCAGCGTTCAAGTGCTCAACGAAGTCGCGAACGTAACGCGGCGCAAGTTATGTATGTCGTGGGACGAGACGGGTGATGTGTTAGATGCAATCCGCGCCGTTTGCAGCACGGAACCGCTGACTGAGGAAACACATGACACCGGTCGACGTGTGTCCGAACGGTACGGACTATCTGTTTATGACTCGATGATCGTAGCGGCCGCACTTCTTGCCGAATGCAATGTGCTGTACTCCGAAGACATGCAGAACGGGTTGATGATCGATCAAAAGTTGCGGGTTGTTAATCCATTCACCAGCTGAAATGTATGCGTCACGCGCCGTGACAACGATCTCAGGTGTCTATGGTTTGATTGGCAATTTGCCGCAGCGAGATGGTTGCAACTTCATCCCACCACAAGGGGCTGGCGCGATCGCGCGAGTTTGCTATAATCCGCGACTTGCTGGAGAGATGGATGAGCGGTTTAAGTCGCACGCCTGGAAAGCGTGTTTAGGGTCAAACCTAACCGGGGTTCGAATCCCCGTCTCTCCGCCAGAGAATTCCCTAAACCCATGATTTCATGGGTTTTTTTATGGTCCTTCGGCTTTTACCCACATTACTACCCACGTTTAGAACATCGTTTTCTAAACGTAGAAGAGAGAGGATGTCGCGTGCCAGGGCCGCTTTTATACTCCACCAATCCCTTCCTAAAGCTTCTCATTCAGGAGAAGTACCGCAAGAATGTGCACTATGTTTGGTGCAGCGAGGCGTTCGACAGCACCAAGCACGGAACGTACACCAGCATAGCGTTGGTGCCCCCCAGTTCCGATCCCTGCGCCATATACAAGCAACTTAGGGATGAGGCAGGCAGAGGTGAGCGGCATAGTTCCAAAATTCCGCAGATGAAAGCCAGTCTGCAAGGGCTGGCGATCGCTTGGCGCGACGCGAACGAAATAACCGCCGAAGAGGCGGAAGAGATAATATATATGGCCGAGACTGCGGGCGCGATAGAGTGGCGCCCGTTGGTGTATGTAATTCCGCGCGCCGCCGTCCAGGCGCGGCTGATGAACGTTCCCATGGCAAAACGAGCCTCGCTAGGTCCGGAGTACATACTGTCCGACTTGTCGCGAGACGAATTCGACGTTATCGAGCTATGACTACACTTTCTTCCCTCAGAAAGCTGCCGCAGGCCGAACGTGGAAGCGTGCTTGCGCACATGGTGCAGCGCTTAGCCCCTACTCCATTCGAGAACAACGACGCGCCGCCGGTTGACAGCGCTGTTGCTAAGGTCGAACGCGAGCTCATGGCAATGCTCCGGGTGGAGTCATTAGACGCGCCTGAGGTTCGCACTAAGGCGCTTCGGCTGTTATCTGGCGCGATTCGTGAGATCACCGTTCCCAGTTCAAGCGTTAAGCGGGTACGCGACCGGGTTGGCGGTAAGGGCTCTCTGCCTCTGGAACTGTACGACGTGGAGTTTGCAGACAGCTTCATCAAGCTGAATGAGACACTCGGAATATCAAAGGCTGAAGTCCGGTCGGCGGTCCGGTCGGCAGATGGAGTAGAACACTACGCTCCCGAAACATCGGAAGCTACTCTATTTGAAGCCACGACATTATTCGTAAAGCATTACTTCACCAACGATCCATATACTCTGATTATTGTAGCTGGAAGGGTTGGGTCAAAGTTGCGTATTGACGGTGCCTGGAAAAGTTTCTATTCCGAAGTGCCGTCTGCTCCGCTTGAAAAGCCTGTGCATTTCCTTGAGGCATTCCTCAATGTGTTCGGTTTCTCGTTCACTATTGCGGGGAGGACTACCAAACTTATCGTTTATGAGCAATTCCCCACGGCTCCTGGCGATAAATCTGTCGTGCAGCATATTGAGAACGGAACAGCGCCGTTCGATACACGTTTCACCTATAGCCTTGGCCAGTATAGGGTGTCAATTGCGTTAGCTTTCGCAATTGATATTCTAAAATATGCGGGTAGCTTAAAAACCCACGGGATTCGCATTACTCGCGATATTCCAAAGGAAATGAAGGGTCCCCTAACGGTCTACAACGCGGGTTTTAAGCAAGTAGCGCCAGTAACGCACGCAGAATAATAGATTTGGCGATCTAATATGCCGCGTGCAGGCCAGGTGCAAAACCGCATCCAGATTGCGAACGGATGGCGCCTTGATGTCCACAAAGTCGGCAGGCCTTATCAACGTGGTGTGAATCAAAAATGCAAAGACCCCATCCAGGGAACTGGATGGGGCCGACGCACAAATGTGTCCGTGCGAAAGGTTGCCACCGATATTTCCGGCGTCGGTGGCCAGCGCGAATAAAACTATGCAGCGTTACTATCGTCCATCCATCATGCGGGCTTGTCTTTCCGCTCGCGCCAAGCGATCACTATCTCTTTTTTCGATGATGGCTCGCAGTGTCAGCGCCTTAGGATCGTGCCTGCGCGCCTCAATACGATCCCTGCGCCCATACCGTTTGACGATCATTGGTTTCATGGCGTTTAGATGGCATTGACCGTTTCCAGGCCGCGACGCATGAGACTAGTGGCAGCCTGGCTCATTGTGACGCGCAGGCCGGTGGACGATTCGATGCGGCGCTTATGTTCCTCGATGGCGGTCAGCAAGTCCGGCTCAGCGTTAAGAAC
Organism: Caballeronia sp. M23-90; assembly: GCF_053574605.1. Classification (NCBI taxonomy): domain Bacteria; kingdom Pseudomonadati; phylum Pseudomonadota; class Betaproteobacteria; order Burkholderiales; family Burkholderiaceae; genus Caballeronia; species Caballeronia sp. M23-90. The sequence goes on from NZ_JBSIPA010000042.1 coordinate 4,687, forward strand.
AAGCCGCTCCTTTCGGGCGGACACCATCGTTTCAAGTGTGTTTGTTTGCACGGCTTCAACCCCATTCACTGACAAAATTTCGCTTCGGCTTCCCCGGCAGGCGCGCATTAGCAATGGCTGCCTTTCCACGCGCCACAAACAGCGCGATAACTCGCTGCACCTGTGATTCGTCCAGCCCAGGAAACGCCTTTTCAATGCGCCCGCTTAAATCATCGGCGATATAAAAATGACCCATGAGCGACGTGTTGACGAGAACCCGATAACCATTTTCTTCGTCGTAGCTTTTAACGTTGATCGTGGCTCCATCCACTACGGCTTCAACATGGGGCGGAAGCTTGACGGTAGGTTTCTTCTTCGCCTTCGAAACCAGTTCAACAGGCGCCAGCTTTTTGTCCTGGCATTGCTTGCATTGCCACGCATCGCCGACGGCTCGGCTTGTCAGGGTGTTGCAGTTCCCGCAGCGTCCAAGTATGTGAAGAGTCATTACTGCGCCCCCGTGAAAATATCGACACGGGCGCTGAAACTGGAAGTGCCAACAAGGGCACTAGACCAGTCTCGGCGGGCTTCACCTCGCAAAGCGGAAGCGCTGCGATTCATGGCGATAGTTTTACCGTCGCTTGCCGTTTCCGCTTCCATCGCAGCCGTTTGGCGCGTCTTTGCTATCTCAGCCATCAGTTGGTCGGACTTGCTCACGCTGCCACCGTCCAGAAGCGCGACGTATCCGGCAGAAGTGGCTGAAATGCAGCCCATGCTGTAACAGCCAGCGAACCGTTGATATTGGTGCGCGCAGCGATCACGTCCACATCACTGCGAATCATGATGGCCGAACGTGCGAACGTGCCTACGATGGTCGCGGCCATGTCCGGGGTCAGTTCGGCCTGGATTCCAGATGCACGCAACACGCCATTTTGGTCGATAGCGGCCCCATTAGCTGCTGTTCCGACCAGGCCGCGTAGCTCAGACATGCGGACACCAGCGGCAGCAGCGCCAGCCAGGGAAAAGGCGGCAGGCATTGCGGCTACGATTGCGGTCAGCAGAACTGCATCGGCAGTGCGAGCTAGACCCGCGATGATGGCGTGCATGATCGACGCTTCGATGGATGGGTAAGCCTTCAGCGTGTCTCGTGAGAATTCAAATCGAAGACCATAGACCCCGGTATTCGTTTGCGGGCCACTTAATCCGTCCATATGAATGCTTGCACGACTGATCGGCAACGGCGTCACGGTGACGTCCGCCCCGTCTGCCACCAGCGAGAAAGGCGCGGCTTCCACCGTGGTGAAGTATGACGGGATATTCTGCAAAACCACGTCGCCCAGCGTATCTGTCGGAATAGCAGTAGTCGGATCTTTAAAAACGATTACTTCGGCGCCCGCTTGCGCAACCAGTGACTGGCGAATGATCGATGCCTCGATCTTGCTGTGTTCGACGGCAGGCGTCGCCAGCGGCAGGCGGTAATGAAGGCCGTCCGCCGTCGTCAGCTTGTCAAGCTGCGTGCCCTTCAGATCAATCACGCCGCGAACAGCGGAACTGCGTGGAACCGTGCCCCGGTGATTGTCGTTCTGATCGTAAAAGTGAACATCGCCCTGCGCGTTGCGAGCGGCTTCCAAAAGCTCTTTGAGGTTCATGTGTGTTAGATATCTCTAAGTTGTACTTACTGGTTAAGGTGTACCCATTATTGCTTTTAGTGCACCTTCATTTCCACGTGGGGGTTTTACATGCCGCAGAAGGAGATCGCGGCGCCGATGGATGCTAAGAATTCTTCGTGTGTCAGCCCATTACGCTCGAAAATCCCAGCCCCTGCCGCCAGGTCGTCGGCGTCGAACGTCATATCAACGCCGATAAGCCAGCCAATGCCCATCACGACATGCGGTTTCGGGGGATTGGGAAGCTGGCTTGTGGCATTCAGGCCGCGACGCAGGGCAAGAAGCCAGAAGGCGTCATGCATGCCGAACGGCAGGCGGGGCAGCATGCCCTGCTCGGAGTAGCCTTCGATTTCACTGGCGTCGATGCCGAACATGCGAGCGAGCGTAGATACGGGCATGGCATAGGGTGGAATTTCGGGGGCAATGCTTTGGACGGCTGCGGCGTTCATAATGGCTGGCCTTTGGAAAGATTTATTTTTAGAGACACTACTTCTTACGATTAACTAAAACTATCGAAATCAAATACTTGATTGCCTATATATAGTCGTAGTACCTGATTTCAAAATTGACGCAGATATTAAAAACCGGGGTGCCATGATCCCCGCAGGCGGCCCGTCTCAGGAAGGACCCAAAAATTCTATGGCGCCCTGCTCCGGTGCATCATCTGCCATCCTGGCAGACTAAAGGCATGCCGTACTGGTGACCCTCAGGCTGGTGCCATGGCTGCCGAATCCCTCGGTAGGCTCAATGCCGTCTGCCCTTGCTGCCCATACCCTGCCTTCCCAGTTGCTTACGCCACTGGCGAATGCATCCGCAGCAACAATGCATCCGCATGCCATCCATGCCACTACGTCACCACGTGGTGCGAGTCGCAGCATCTGCATATGCCGCGTGCCCAATGCGTCGCGCTTTGCGAAATTCGCTGCAATTGATTCTTTTCTCATATCCCGTTTGTTGCCATTTAATGCTGTTAAGTGACAAATAAATTATGTATGAATAATTGGATGCCTGGTTGTTTCCAAAGGGAAACACTTCGGCATACGAACTAAATAAGTCTCTGATTGAAAAGGGTTTTCAAGATCAAAATAATCGCGTGTTAATCGATAATTTTTCGTATGTTGATGCTAGGTTGCAACAGCGCATACAGGGGAAGGGGAATTTAACGCTGCGGCTTGATCGCTGTTCCCTGGATGCGCATCTCAAACACTCAAATGCCCGGTTACGTGGTTACGCCCACGTTTTCTACCCGTAACCGCCCAATCCCTTGCCAGATAAGGCTTTAAGCACGAAGTTACGACGGTTACGTCGAAAACGTCGTTTCTATAACTCTCTCTATAATTCCTATTTCCATATCTTTTATAGAATAGGTCGTAACTGGTAGTAACTCGTAACAGCCCTTATGCAGCAACGATCTTGAAGTTACGACCAGTTCCGGACGTTCGTAACTAACAACGTAACCAGACAACGATCAGGGAGGCACGGCGTTTTTGTAGCTCCCCGGCAAACGCTTAATAGGGCGCTTCGGGCACGGCTGAATTTCGAGCCCAAACGCGGACGCACTTGCCGCCGCGCTTTACCACCTTGACCGAATATCCGACTGCGCTTAAAGCTTTGGCCGCTCGCATTTGTTCGGCGCGGGTCTGTTTCGATAGCTCAAGCCCGATTGCTTGATCGAGCACATCTGACAGGTTGACTTCGCTAAGCATGGCGCAATGCTCTGCAATAGCCGTCTCCCAGGCATCATCTTCACGCCGCATTTCGGCCTGCTCGCGATGCGCTTCTATCGGCATGTCCCACCACGTAGCGCCTTCCTTGAATTGCTCCGCTCCTTCAGCGAAAAGCTGTTCGCGGTTTTCTTCGAGCCAGTCCAGATCAATCCGAACGACTCGCATTGGCCAGAATCTCCGTGCACCTGTGGCGTCGCGCAAGTAGTGGCTTTCGTTGGTCGTGCCTGCGAACACAGTGCGGCGCGGTGCGTCGATGGCATGCCGACCATATGGCGGTCTAAAGCGGTCACTCTGCGAACTGAGCACTTGCTTGATGCGGGTTACGTCTGACCGCTTGAACGCGTCCAGTTCTGCGATTTCGACCAACCAGCGGCCCTGAATCGAAACCATAAAGTCTTTATTGTCCAAAGACTCCGTCAGTTCCGAATAGAAGTCACCGCCAAGCATTTTCAGTAACGTGGACTTGCGCGCTCCCTGCTCGCCCTCGAATACGGGCATGGTGTCCACTTTGCATCCAGGGCGAAGACCGCGCGCCACCATCGATAGAATGAAATTGCGACCCAAGGCAGTGTGATATTCGTCCCGTGGCGCGCCCGTCGCGTGTGATAGCCAATTGTCCAGGCGTGGCTGTTCGTCCCAGCGCAAGTCCGTCAGCCAGTCTTTCAAAGAGTCGCGTTGATTCCTGGTCATCAAAACCTGAACCGCCTGTTCAACTAACTCAGGAGTGAATTTGACCAGCCCCATGTCGCCTTGGAGAACGTCTGCGATTGCCAACCGGTCCACGTCTGCCCAGGCACGCGGATGATCGCAATCCCAATTCGTGAACATTTTCTGGTGAAAAGTGTCGAGCCAAAAACTATCTTTGAAACGATAGTGCCTTTCCAGAACTTCGCGGACATTCGCCACATTCCCAAGCGGCTCATTACGCGCGCCCGCTTGCAGGTTAATGCCCATTTCCGCCAGGCGAGCGCCAGCCAGGGAAGGATCGACACTGTTCGTTCCAGGTTTATGTCGGGATGCCAAGTCGATTGCCATTGCCACGGCGGCTTCCCTGCTGCGCTTCTCTACCGCATCGATGTTGTTATCGGCCATCTTGTCCCGCCAGGTGTGCTGCATTAGCAACGGCACGCGCAATTTCTGCGTCCGGCACTGGCTCATGCCTGATCGATGGAATCTTGTTCAGCAAGCAGAGGTCCGATGTGATGTATCCGACGCGCTCGGGGGTCACGCCGTACCGCTTGAAATAGAAGCAAGCAGCTTTGAACGCTGCTGCCAGTCGCGTTTCCCTGTCTCTAGCCTGCAACACATTGAAACCATTTCGTACTGCTGACGGGTTTGCGTTAAGATATGCCATGTATTTGTCTTCGGGGGCGCTCATTTATTGGGAGCCCCTTTTTTATTGTCCACGCGATGCACGAACGCGTTCATCGATCCAGGCTTGCACTTCACTAGCTATCCAGCCAGCCGCACGCGGGCCAAGTTTGATTTGCTTCGGGAACGTACCCAAACGGGCATTCAGGTAAATGGTCGGTACAGCCATGCCTGTCATTTCGCTAACCGACTGGATGCGAAGAATACGGGCGGGTGTTTGTGTGGTTTGCATCTAACGTCCTATCTATAAGAGTCGATAGCTGCAATTTAAGGCCGATAACTTCCAAATTCCACGTGGGGGTTTTCGAAAAGATAAAGACCCGATGAACGGGCCTTTGCGGGTTGCTACGCGGAATGCTTGGCGCAGTAGGACGCCCAGGCATCCATCATTTTGCCTCGCTTGGCCAGCAAGTCGCCCCGCTGATAGGCTGCCTCCACTTCGCTGCGCACGGCGTGCGCCAGGGCTTTCTCTGCCAGTTCCCTAGGGAAGTTGGTAGTTTCCGCCGCCCAGGTGCGAAACGTCGAACGGAACCCATGCACGGTCAAATCCGCGCGCTCCATGCGCTTCAATACAGCCAGGAGGGACATATTCGAGAGCCCGTTGTCTTTCTTCAATCCTGGGAACACAAAATCATCCTGCCGAACCTTTTCCATCGCTTTCAGAATCGCAACGGCACGCCCGCTTAGCGGCACCCGGTGTTCCTTTTTCATTTTCATCCGTTCGGCTGGGACCGTCCACAACTTTGCTTCTAGGTCGATCTCCGCCCACTGTGCGCCGATAATTTCGTTTGTCCGCGCGGCAGTGTAGACGCAAAATTCGAGTGCCTTCGCGGCCACTCCATCCATTGCCCGAAGGGACTCAATGAAGCCTGCGATTTCCGCGTAAGGAATCGACGCGTGATGTTCGTCTCCTTGAACAGCGCTTGGTTTCGCCAACAGGGTATCCAGGTGGCCTTTCCAGCGCGCCGGGTTTTCACTTGATCGAAGGCCGCGCGTCGCTGCCCAAGCCAACACCTTTTCGATGCGACCACGGACGCGAGATGCCGTTTCGTTTTTCGTCGTCCAGATGGGTTCCAGGATTTGCCGAACATCGGTTGTGTCCACCAGTGCAACGTCCTTCGCGCCGATTACAGGCGCCGCGTATGTTGTCAGCGTATTCGTCCACTGCTCCGCATGTTTGGCGTTCTTCCATCCAGGGGTTTGGGCTTCAATGTATGCAGTCGCGCACTGCGTGAAAGTCATTTTTGCGGCTATCCTTGCCCGCTCTTTTTGCTTCATTGCCATTGGGTCGCCACCACCGCCTATGAGGCGGCGCATCCCTTCGGCTTTTTCGCGCGCCGCTTCCAAAGTGACGTTCAGATAGGAGCCAAGTCCGACCTCTCGTTGCTTCCGCTTCCCGGTTTCTGTCAGGACGCCTGCAGGGGAATAACGAAAAATCCAAGACTTGGACGCACTCGGGCTGATTTGCAGATAGAGACCACCACCGTCGCTGTAATAGCCTGGGGCCTTTTCCTGTCTTACCTTTACTGCGGAAAGTTTTTTTATCGGTCTTGCCATATGTCCGCCCAGATCATCTACCCACTCACGTACCCACACTCTGATTCGACATGATAGCATTCTTCCTTATCGGTAGTTATAGACAAAACCCTTTACCATAAAGGCTTTCCGAGATTTTATTATTTGCGGTTATCCCCAGCTATTGATCAACTGGGCGGACCGTCTCTCCGCCAGAATACGTTTCGCATCGTTGAGCAGCGCCAAACCCGCATCGAGCCTCGTGCCGACGCGGGTTTTTTACGTTCCCCCGCCCTCACGGATGCCGGATGTAATCGACCAGCGCCCGCGTATAGGCATCCGGCTTCCGGTCGCACAGACTCACGACCACCGCCACCAGAAACCCCGCCGGCACCCCGAACACCCCCGAACTGATCGACTCGATCCCAAACCACCTCGCGCCCGCAAACCCCATGATCTGCGTGAAATACGGATAAGTCGAAACGATGTAATAAACGCAAACGCCCAACCCGGCCAGCATCCCGCAAACCGCACCGAGCTTCGTCGTCCGCTTCCAGAACACACCGAGCACCAGCACCGGAAACAGGCTTGACGCCGCCAGCGAAAACGCCGCGCCGACCAGAAACAAGATCTTCCCCGTATTGAGCGACGCCACATAAGAAGCGAACAACGCAACTCCCAGCAACAATATCTTCGATATCGTCACCCTTCTCTGGCTGCTCGCGTTCTTGTCGACCATGCAGTAGTAGACGTCGTGCGAAAGCGCATTCGCGATCGTCAGCAACAAACCATCGGCGGTGGAAAGCGCCGCGGCCAGCGCACCCGCCGCAATCAACCCAGACATCACATACGGCAAACCCGCAATCTCCGGCGCAGCAAGCACGACCATATCGGGCTGCATCTGAATGCCCGCCCAGCGCACGATGCCATCGCCGTTCACGTCGCTGATACGAATCAGATACGGCTCGACCTTGCGCCACTGCATGACCCACGTCGGCAGATCGGCGAACTTGTGCCCGACAATGCCAGTCAGCATTTCGTACTTGATCAGCACGGCGAGCACGGGCACGGTGACATAAAACAGCGCAACAAAAAACAGCGTCCAGCCGACCGAACGCCGCGCCGATGCAACCGATGTCGTCGTGTTATAGCGCGTCAGGATGTGCGGCAAACTCGCCGTTCCCAGCGACAAGCACAGCAATAACGACAGGAAATTGCGCCTGTGCAACCGGGCGTTTTCATCGTCGGATGGAGGGAAGGCCTGGGCCATCGGAACTGGCGGCGCGGCGCGTTCCAGCATGGCATCGCGCTCGCGTGTCCATTGGATCGCAGCGTCAGCAGCGTCCTTCGGAAAGGACGCCAGCTCGCGCTCACGTTCGCCGATATCGCGCAAAGGACCGTTGTGCCGGCGCAGGTCGGCGATTTCATCGGTAAGCCGCGCCTGTTCCGTTTGAAACGATGCAGGCAACTGATCGATCTGCGCCTGGATCTGCTGCGCCTGGCGCCGGTAAGCATCGCGAACGTTCGCCTCCTCGGGCGAACCTGCGACCTGACGTTCAAGCGATTCCACGCGCTCGAGCAAGTGCCCATAAGAAAGTTGCGGCAGCCATCCAAGCCCTTCGCGATGCGCGATCATCGAGACGGGAATCAACATGGCGCTGATCAGGATGATGTACTGCGCGACCTGGGTCCATGTGACAGCGCGCATGCCGCCAAGAAACGAGCACACGAGAATGCCGGCAAGTCCACAAAAGATCCCGATCGCAAAGTCGATACCGATGAACCGCGATGCAATCAACCCGATGCCCTGGATCTGCGCAACGAGATAAACGAACGAACACAGGATGGCTGCAAACGCCGCAATGCCGCGCACGAGGTTGCTTGAAAAGCGTGTGCCGAGAAAATCGGGGATGGTATAGCGCGCGAGTTTGCGGACGTACGGCGCGAGCAGGAACGCAACGAGGCAATACCCTCCGGTCCAGCCCATCATGTAGGCAAGGCCGTCGTAACCGGTTGCGTAGATGGACCCGGCCAGTCCAATGAACGACGCCGCCGACAACCAGTCCGCCGCCGTCGCCATGCCGTTGAACGCGGACGGTACGCGCCGCCCGGCCACGTAATATTCCACGAGGTCGGACGTGCGCGACAACAAGCCGATCACGGCATACACGGCGATCGGCACGAACAGGAACACGTAGCCAATCCACATGCCCGGCCCGGTCACGCGTTCGATGCGTGTCATCACATAGATGAACGCAAGGAAGCCGAGCGTATAAAGCGCGTAGGCGCGGATCAGGCGATGGTTGAGCTTCATCGAAGGGTCATGGCCGCAAGCGTGCGCTGAAGGCGTGCATCGGCGAGTTGCATCAGCACGATATACACGACGATCAACGCCACATACACAAGAATCGCGCCTTGCGCGCCGAAGTAGAACGGCAGCGGAAAACCGGCGAAGCGCACGTTGGCGAGGCGCGTCGCAAAGAGCGGAATGCCGAAGGAGACTACGAACCCAATAACCATCAGCACCGATATCAGCGCGACGTTTGTGCGCCAGTACAACTGATGCGCGCGCGCCATCTCCGCCGTCACGGGCGGCGGCTCTGCAGGGTTCGGAGATGGTGGGACGCAAGCCATGTGCTTATCTACCAAATGCGTCGGGTAGCGGCAATCGGGATCGACATTGTTCGGGAGCGAAAAAGATCGCGATAGGGTGGTCGCAATGAACGCGTCACCCACGCCACCCTGCATGCGGGGCGGTTGGATCCGTTGAGGTCGCTGCGCTTCGTGAGTGTATCCCGCATATTGGCCGAGCTTGCAGCGTTCCAGGACACGGGGTCTGGCGGGACCCGGTGTTTGATCAAGTTTATAAACACCCGGCATCCGCGACCATTGCCGTCCGAAGTCCAGTGCCGACACTCAGTGCACAGAAAATCCGGTTGCAGCTCCTGCCTTTTTAGGAAATGTCCGCTGTTCAGCCGCGGTTATCACGACGCAGAATCGCACCTTCGCCGAAAGACACAGCACACGACCCTTTTCCGTACCGATCCTGGGCGAACGAACCTTCCGTCGACTTTCATCGGCAGCAGGGTCCTACGTACGCCCTCTCCTGAGGCAGCAGCAATGACGTACATTACCAAAGCGCCGTCGAAAGCCATCATCTCGCCGATCGACGCGACGGCGAACAGCAGCAGACCCACGATCGAAGGCACCGCCGACGCCGGTACGACGATCAGTCTCTACGACGGCGTGCGCCTTCTCGGGACAACAGTGGTTACGGAAAATGGTACTTGGGTGTTCACGTCCCCAATCGACCTGAAGCCTGGGCGCCATCTGTTCACGGCTATCTCAACAAACGACGAGCAGCTAAACGGCTGCTCATCCGATCAGATGCTCGTCGTCCTTCCCGCCTCCCCTCCGCCCGTTCTGGTGGCACCGCCTTCAATCGAGTCGATGACGGACTTCGGCGCCGACCGGAAACCCGTAGACGGAAATTTGCCGTCGGGGAGCACTATCGCATACTCACTGATCAGGCTTTACGGCTCGGGTGTCGAAGGCGACATCGTCAAACTTTATGAAGGCACAAACCTGGTCGGCTCGACCCGTGTAAAAACCGGCGGCATGTGGACACTCGATATTTCTACACTGACCGACGATACTCACCACCTCTCGGCGACCCAGACAAACGCCGATGGCGTGGAAAGCGCACGCTCGAACGTCTGGGACGTGACCATAGACACCAAACCGCACCTGCCCGAGGCGCCAACCGTCCTGGTGCTAGGCGAATATGACGCAGTCCACGTCAACATCGGGGCCGTGGCAACCGGCGAGACGACTGCCTACCACCGCTTACAGCTCGAGGGCTTCAGCGCGCCCGGAGCGCTGATCAAGATGTACGACGGCGAAACCTTGCTCGCCTCGACCGTTGCAAAACCAGACGGTACCTGGTTTTTCTATTCGGAAGACTGGCAAAACGGGCAACATGACTTGAGCGTCACTCAGACCGCTTCGGATAGCGTGGAAAGCGCCCGTTCCGGGAAAGTGACGTTCACGGTCGCGTCTAATGGGCCGGAGGCACCCTCGGTGGACTATATCGGGACGGGGACCGCCGACCACGGTGTTGCAGATGGAGTCGTAGCATCGGGCGGTGTATCTGCATATCCGTATCTCTTCATCAAGGGGCGAGGCGAGCCAAACGCGCAAGTGACCATATACGATGGTTCGACTGTAATCGGAAAGGCTATTGCAAATAGTGTGGGTCACTGGCGTTTGTGGGCTCCGGTGCTGGCCGACGGCCAGCATGATATAAGCGCGACCATCACCGGCACTGCTGGCCAAATGAGCCCTCACTCGAACGACTACGTCGTTAATATCGACACGTCCAATTACGCTGCGCCTATTATCCTCAGCATGCGGGACAGCACTCGAACCATTCTGTCGGGAGAAGCAACGCATGACACACACGTTGTCGTCTATGGCACAGGGAAAATCGGCGACCTGATAACGCTGTACGAAGGAAACACCGCATACGGCAGCGCCACTGTCGACAGTACCCGTCACTGGTCCATCCAGTCGCCCGCCAATCTGACAAACGGCAGCCACGACTTGGTGGCGAAGTCGGCAATGGCCGCGGGAACCCCTGATGACCACTCTTCTTTCTTTTCGTTCGTTGTGAATACGGGTTCGCTCGCTGCGCCTGAGATAACCGGTATCACTTCTTACGATGCGGCCGGCCGCAGCATGGGCGGTCTCCACCAGACGGGCGACAGCATCGCATGCATGGGGTTCAAGGTCGCGGGGTCAGGCGAGATGGGCAGCATCATCACAATGTCGGACGGTGCTCAGGTCATTGGCTCGACAAAAGTCACGGAGAGTGGCACCTGGGGCCTGTCGGTCTCGCCTGTAATTGCAGGCTTCCACGACCTTAGCGTAGTGCAAGTGAATAGCATGCTCGAAGTGAGCCCCAGATCCGAGCATTGGACTTTCACCATCAGCACCGCTTATACCGCGACGCTTGGCTTTGATGAGCCGGTTGACCCGGTGTTGCTGGCAGGCACAGGGGAAACAGCGAACGTGGACGTCACATCTCCTCCCGTCAGCGCAGAGCCCGCCGTACCTCACACGCCGATCATCAGCGGCAAGACACGTGCAGTCGCGCCGATCGCCGAGAACCAGCAGAGCGACACGTCCGCCGACGCCGTTCACGTAGAACCGCCGGTAACCGTTGGAGAACACGAAACTGCTGGACTTACGGCGAGCGGCCACGCGGTGGTGTTATCAGGTGATCCGGCAACGTATTTCAACGCAAGCACGGCGCATATCCAGGGCAGCGCTTCCGGCGCCGACACACTGAACCTCGCGGGTGACCATCAACTTATCGACCTGACATCACTTACCGGGAAAACAGCAGCAGCCAAGATCTCCGGCATTGAAGTCATCGATCTGGGCGGCCAGCACAATACGCTTAAGCTTTCACTGGTCGACGTCTTGAACCTGGGGGAACACGATATGTTCAGGAACGACGGCAAGCAACAAATGCTGGTACGGGGCATGGAAGGCGATAGCGTGGATCTGTCGAACGCCCACGTTGCAGGGATAGCTGACGGCGAGTGGCAACTGCATGAGACCGCGCAAGTCGGCGGCATCACATACGGCGTGTACGAGCACTCGAGCGCACCTACCGAACTGCTGGTTCAGCAGGGCGTGCAGGTAACGCTGCACGCCTGAATTGTGGCAGCCGGAGGCCGCAGCTTCTCAACAGTTTGGCGGGACAAGCGGCAAGCTGTCAGAAAGCGCTTTAGGTAGGCCGCGCCATGTGAAAGCCGACTCGACCAGCAATTGCCCGCGTGAAACGCGCCTAACCGGCACATTTCGCGCGGCCAATGCGCACCCAATCCCGATGCATGGCGTGACCGGTTAACGCGCTTCGCCGAGTTGATCGAGGATCGCGGGATTTTCCAGCGTCGAGACATCCTGCGTGATTTCCTCGCCTTTCGCCAGGGACCGCAGCAGGCGCCGCATGATCTTGCCCGAACGCGTCTTCGGAAGGTTTTCGCCGAACCGGATGTCCTTCGGTTTTGCGATCGGACCAATTTCCTTCGCCACCCACGCGCGCAGTTCATTGGCGATTTGCTTCGCTTCATCGCCTTCCGGACGCGAGCGTTTCAACACGACAAACGCGCAGACGGCTTCGCCGGTTGTATCGTCGGGACGACCCACGACGGCCGCTTCCGCCACGATCGGATTCGATACCAGCGCCGACTCGATCTCCATGGTCCCAAGCCGATGCCCAGACACGTTCAACACGTCATCGATACGGCCCATGATGGTGAAGTAGCCGGTGTCCTTGTCGCGCACGGCGCCATCGCCTGCGAGATACAACGCGCCGCCGAGTTCTTCGGGGAAGTAGCTCTTCTTGAAGCGTTCCGGATCGCCCCAGACCGTGCGCAATGCCGACGGCCAGGGCCGCTTGATCACCAGAATCCCGCCCTGCCCGTTCGGCACGTCCTGACCGGTTTCATCGACGACAGCGGCCATGATGCCCGGCAACGGCAGCGTGCACGAACCCGGCACGAGCGGCGTCGCGCCCGGCAACGGCGTGATCATGTGGCCGCCGGTTTCGGTCTGCCACCAGGTATCGACGACAGGACATTTCCCGCCGCCCACGTTTTCGTGATACCACATCCACGCTTCCGGATTGATCGGCTCGCCGACGGTGCCGAGAATGCGCAGCGTCGACAGATCGAAGCTTTTCGGATGGATCTTGGAGTCGGCTTCCGCGGCCTTGATCAGCGAACGGATGGCGGTCGGCGCGGTGTAGAAGATCGTGACCTTGTGCTTCGCGATCATGTCCCAGAAGCGCCCGGCATGCGGATACGTGGGCACGCCTTCGAACACGACCTGGGTCGCACCGATCGCCGTCGGTCCGTAGGCAATGTAGCTATGCCCGGTGATCCAGCCAATATCCGCCGTACACCAGAAGATGTCGTCGGGCTTGGCGTCGAAGGTCCACTTCATGGTTTGCGCAGCCCACAGCAGGAAACCGCCGGTGCTGTGCTGCACGCCCTTCGGTTTGCCCGTGGAACCGGACGTGTACAAGATGAACAGCGGATGTTCGGCGCTGACCCATTCCGGTTCACACTTGTCGGACTCATTCTCGACGAGTTCGTGCATCCACACGTCGCGGCCTTCGTGCCATTGCGTCTTGCCGCCGGTGCGCTTGTACACGATCACGCTCTTGACCGCATCGCAGCCGCCGGCGGCGATGGCTTCGTCGGCGATGCTCTTCAGTGGCAGCGCCTTGCCGCCGCGCATCTGTTCGTCGGCGGTGATGAGCGCAACGGCGCCCACGTCAACGAGCCGTTCGTTGAGCGACTTCGATGAAAACCCGCCGAACACCACCGAATGCGTCGCACCGATACGCGCGCAGGCCTGCATCGCGACAACGCCTTCAGTGGACATCGGCATGTAGATCACCACGCGGTCGCCCTTCTTCACGCCGCGCTTTTTCAGCGCGTTGGCAAAGCGGCTCACGCGCTGCAGCAGGTCCTGATACGTAACGTTCGTGACAGTGCCGTCATCGGCTTCGAAAATGATCGCGCGCTTCTCGCCGTTGCCCGCTTCCACATGCCGGTCGATGCAGTTGTACGACGCATTGATCTCGCCATCCTCGAACCACTTGTAGAACGGCGGATTGGATTCATCGAGAACCGTTGTGAACGGCTTGTGCCAACTGAGCGTTTCGCGCGCGAGACGCGCCCAGAAACCTTCGTAATCGCGTTCGGCCTCGGACGTCAAAGCCTTGTATGCGTCCATGCCGGAAATCGCGGCGCCTTCGGACGCTTTGGCCGATGGCGGGAAAATACGGCGTTCCTGGAGTACGGATTCAATCGCGGACATCGACAACCTCTTCTTTGATGGTGATTCTGGAATCTGCGGCTTCCGAGCATGGCTCAGAAGCCGCTATGTTTTTGCAGGCGCGAGCGGCAGACGCGGTGCGAAGCGTGATGCCATGTCTCCAATCCCATGCAACATGGTCGCGGCCTGTTCGTCAGGTTCTTCGGTTCGGTCACTTACGATGCAGCGCAGCATGCGCGCATTCAGGTTCAATCTTTACCTTGCGAATGCTTCACCGGCGAAGATAAGCTCCGCGGCTTACCCGCTACTTACGCACTGCAATCAAAGGCCACGGGGTATACACGTACTTGCCGGCGCTTTTACAATGCGCCCTTGCCGCGCGCCAATACAATGATGCCCTTTGCAAGCGAGCGCTGCCAGAGCCAAGGCAATAAGCATGTTAACTGAACTCGTCGTCCGGATTCCAGCTTGAATCGTTACGCGCTCTATCTCATCGCGGCCATGCTGCTGGTCGGCAGCAATGTCGGCGTCGGCAAGTCGATCGTCGCTTTCATCCCCGTCCCGCTGTTCGCGCTGCTGCGCTTCGTGATCGCGATGGCAGTGCTCTGGCCGCTGCTGCGTCCGTCGAAAATGCGAAAGGTTCAGCGCGGCGAATGGGCGAACCTGTTCCTGCAAGCATTGTTCGGCACCTTCATGTTCACGCTCCTGATGCTCAATGGCGTGCAGCGTACGAGCGCCGTCGCGGCGGGCGTGATCACGAGCACCATTCCGGCGGTCGTCGCGGTGTTCTCCTGGTTGTTTCTCAAGGAACGTCCGAACGGGCGCGCGCTGATTTCCATCGCGCTCGCAATCGCCGGCGTGGTCGTGATCAACGTCGCACAAAGCATGGGCGGCGCGGGGGGCGCACATGAAGCGGGTCGCGCACATTCGGACGGCTCGCTCATCGGCAACCTGATGGTGCTCGGCGCGGTCTGCTGCGAATCGTTCTACGTGATCCTCTCGCGGCGCCTGACACAGACGCTTCCGGCCATCGATATCTGCGCCTACACGCATTTCTTTGGTTTCCTGCTGATGCTGCCGCTGGGCTTTTCGGCGCTGCTCAGCTTCGACTACGCGAGCGTCACCCTGAGCGTCTGGACCCTCGTGCTGTGGTACGGGTTGTCGGCGAGCATCTTTTCGTTCTGGCTGTGGATGAAAGGCATCCGTCACGTCGATGGCAGTCTGGCCGGCGTCTTCTCCGGACTTCTGCCGATCGCAGCGGCGCTTTACGGCATCGTGTTCCTGGGCGAACGTCCGACGGCCGCGCACGGTATCGCGCTCGCCTGCGTGGTCGCGGGGATCGTGCTTGCGAGCCTGAAAACGAAGACCACGCCGCCGATGACTTCCTGACGCTTTCCGCCTAGGGTTGACCTGCAGGCCGGTCACTTCATCGCGCTACAATGTCGGACTTTTCTGGTTTTTAGCGCTGGTTCTGACCACGAGCCCGCTGTTCGCGCGTCCAACGCCTCCGACCGGACCCCATTACTGCTCCGATCATTTCATTCACCGACCCGGCACCGCTCATGTCCGCATCCCCGAACATCCCCGGCACCCCTTTACCCCGGCGTCCGATGAAGCCGCTTCCCGTCGTCATTTTCATGAGCCGCTGGCTCCAGGTCCCGTTGTACCTCGGCCTGATCGTGGCGCAAGCGGTCTACGTGGTGCTGTTCCTGAAGGAAGTCTGGCACCTCGTCACCCACATGACGACGCTCGACGAAACCAACATCATGCTGGTCGTGCTCGGCCTGATCGATGTAGTGATGATCTCGAACCTGCTGATCATGGTGATTGTCGGCGGTTATGAGACGTTCGTCTCACGGCTCGGCGTGGAAGGTCATCCCGATCAGCCCGAGTGGCTCGATCATGTGAATGCCGGCGTGCTGAAAGTCAAACTGTCGATGGCGTTGATCAGCATTTCGTCAATCCACTTGCTGAAGACGTTCATCAATCCGGACCAGTACTCGGAACACGCGGTGATGTGGCAAGTGCTGATCCACATCGCGTTCCTCGCATCCGCGCTGATCATGGCGTGGGTCGACCGCCTGACCACGCACACGCATCCTGAGCACTTTCATGAAGTGCCTGCAAAGGCACACGAATAAGTCGAAGCAGCATCGGTCGAGGGCCAATCGAAGCGCCGCTGAAAGCACCAAAACGTCACGATGAAGTTTCCAAAAAAAGTCCCAATCTAGCCCGTCCCCACAACGTTCAAGCCATGACCATCATCAAGCAGGAAGACCTGATCCAGAGCATTGCGGATTCGCTGCAGCACATCAGCTTTTACCATCCGCTCGACTACATCCAGGCGCTCGGCCGCGCGTACGAACTCGAGGAGAGTCCGGCCGCGAAGGACGCCATCGCGCAGATCCTGACGAACAGCCGCATGTGCGCCGAAGGCCATCGTCCGATTTGCCAGGACACGGGCATCGTCACGGTGTTCGTGAAGGTCGGCATGGACGTGCAGTGGGCGAGTGAGTCAGGGTCGGCCACCATGGGCGTCACCGACATGATCAACGAAGGGGTGCGCCGCGGTTACCTGAACCCGGACAACGTGCTGCGCGCGTCGATCGTGAGCCCGCCCGAAGGCGCGCGCAAGAACACGAAAGACAACACGCCGGCCGTGATCCATTACGAGATCGTTCCCGGCGACAAGGTCGACGTCCAGATCGCGGCCAAAGGCGGCGGCTCGGAAAACAAGACGAAGTTCGCCATGCTGAACCCGTCGGATTCCATCGTGGACTGGGTGCTGAAGACCGTGCCGCTGATGGGCGCCGGCTGGTGCCCTCCCGGCATGCTGGGAATCGGCATCGGCGGCACGGCCGAGAAGGCGATGGTCATGGCGAAGGAATCGCTGATGGACGCCATCGATATCCAGGACGTCATCGCACGCGGCCCGAAGGACTGGATCGAAGAACTGCGCGTCGAGTTGCATGAGAAAGTGAATGCGCTGGGTATCGGCGCCCAGGGTCTCGGCGGCCTCGCCACCGTGCTCGACGTGAAGATCATGGCTGCGCCAACGCACGCTGCATCGAAACCCATCGCGATCATTCCGAACTGCGCCGCGACGCGTCACGCACATTTCACGCTCGATGGTTCGGGCGTCGCGAAGCTCGAAACGCCGTCACTGGATGCATGGCCGAAAGTCGAATGGGTCGCGAACACGGAGACGAGCCAGCGCGTGGACCTGAACACGCTGACGAAGGAACAAGTCGCCGCATGGAAGCCGGGCCAGACGCTGCTGCTCTCGGGCAAGATGCTGACCGGCCGCGATGCCGCGCACAAACGCATTGCGGACATGCTCGCCAAGGGCGAAAAGTTGCCGGTCGACTTCACGAACCGCGTGATCTATTACGTCGGTCCGGTCGATCCGGTGCGTGAAGAAGTCGTCGGCCCGGCGGGTCCGACCACCGCTACACGCATGGACAAGTTCACCGACATGATGTTGTCGCAGACCGGATTGATCTCGATGATCGGCAAGGCCGAGCGCGGCCCGACGGCCATCGAGGCGATCAAGAAACACAAGGCCGCGTACATGATGGCCGTGGGCGGCGCGGCGTATCTGGTGTCGAAGGCGATTCGCGGCGCGAAGGTCATCGCGTTCGAAGACCTCGGCATGGAAGCCATTTATGAGTTCGATGTACAGGACATGCCGGTGACGGTCGCCGTCGATTCAACCGGTACGTCCGTGCATCAGACGGGACCCAAAGAATGGCAGGCAAAAATAGGTAAAATTCCGGTCGCAACGGCGTAGAGGGTTTAAACTCCTACCCCAGTAATCGGAAGCGATAAGAGCCGGGCCTCGTGCCCGGCTCTTGCATTTTGAGGACGCTGTGAAGAGAACTGTTGTCATTCTCATTCACTTGGCGCATGAACGCAAAACCCGGCGAATAACGGGAAAAACACCATTTTTCATATTGGCTTTTTAAACTCGAGCGGTTATGTTTAAAAGGCTATAACGCCCCACGAGGAAACACGATGAAAGGCGACGTAAAAGCGATCGAATACCTGAACCTGCAGTTGAAGAACGAACTGACGGCGATCAACCAGTACTTCCTCCACGCCCGCATGTACAAGCACTGGGGCCTGGAGAAGCTCGGCAAGCATGAGTACGACGAATCTATCGGCGAGATGAAGCATGCCGACTGGCTGATCCAGCGCATTTTCATGCTCGATGGCCTGCCGAACCTGCAAGACCTGCACAAGCTGTTGATCGGCGAAGAGACGCTCGAAATCCTGCAGTGCGATTTGAAGCTGGAACAGATTTCGCAAAGCACGTGCAAGGAAGCCATTGCGTATTGCGAGTCGGTTCGCGATTTCATCTCGCGCGAAATCTTCGTCAAGATCCTCGATGACACCGAAGAACATATCGACTGGCTGGAAACGCAGATCGATCTGGTAGCCAAGGTTGGCATCCAGAACTATCAGCAGACCATGATGGGCGAAAACGAGTAAAACAGCCGCTGCAATGCCTCTCGACGCAATTCGTTCTTCTTTAGAATCGATCGATGCCAGCGCGTCAGGATTGAGCTCGCTCGGCGAAAATGCACCGGTCGGCATTTTCGATTCGGGCCTCGGCGGTTTGTCCGTGTTGCGCGCCGTGCGCGCAGCGCTGCCGGACGAACAGTTGATCTACGTCGCCGATTCGCTTTACGCCCCGTACGGTGAACGCGATGATGACTTCATAGCCGATCGGACGCTGGCTATAGGCGAATGGCTGATTGCGCAGGGTGCGAAGGCGCTCGTCGTCGCATGCAATACGGCGACGGCGCAGTCCATCGCCCAGGCGCGCGAACGGCTGCCCATCCCCATGATCGGCGTAGAACCGGGCATCAAGCCCGCCGCGCTGATGTCACAGACGCGCGTGGCCGGTGTATTGGCAACCGCCGTCACCTTGCGCAGCGCACGCTTCCAGGCGCTGGCCGAGCGTCACTCAACCGATTGCCGTTTCATCCTTCAGCCGGGCCATGGGCTCGTTCAGGCAGTGGAACGGTGCGATATCGACTCGCCTGAGTTGATCGAGCTGCTGAGAAGCTACATCCAGCCCATGCTCGATGCCAACGCCGACACGCTCGTGCTCGGCTGCACGCACTACCCTTTCCTGGATCAGGCCATCCGCTCTATCGCGGGCGACCGCCTTGCGTTGATCGACACGAGCGTTGCGATCGCGCGGCAACTCGAACGGCAGCTGGATCTGCACGGCATGCGCGCGGCGCCCTCGCGCGATTCTCATGCGCCACGCTTTTGCTCGACCAACGACGGCCGGATGCAGCAGAAACTGGTGGCGTCGCTGCTGGGTCTCGATATCGATGTCGAGCAGGTCGTCATTGCGTCCCGCCGCTCCCGAGCGCTGGAATCCGGCAGGGCCTGAGCGCTCGCAAGTGCGACGCGACGACGCTGCCGGCAGCAGAATTCGCAGAAATTGACCTTATCCAGCTCGATAAAACCCTCCCGGGCATGCGGTTTCACCGCGCTATCGGCAAGCACAAGCCCCGTCCATCAAGGCTCTCCGACCCGTCCCTTATACGTCTCGTCCGAGCGTCCAAAAAAACCAACGCACCCTATTGCCAACCCTCGCATAAGGAATGATAATAATTCGCATTAACGTTAGCTATCGCGGTTGACCATGATCGTCTGTGTATGCAAATCAGTTTCTGACAGAAAGATTCGCGCTTCCATCGCCGACGGCGCTTCCACCTTCGACGAACTGCAATTCGAACTGGGCGTTGCCATGTGTTGCGGTAAGTGTGAAGAAAGCGTGCGTGATGTGATGCTGGAAAGCGGATGCGCGTCGCATTGCGGAGCTCGTGGCGACCAGCATCAGGCCGTGCCGCTGACGTTCTACGAACGCAAAGCCGCATAGGGGCGCCGCAAGCCCTCGTACTAGCGGTCTTCAGACGAAGCGTCACGAAACACGGCCCCCGGCCGTGAAGCGTGGATCATGTGCAATACCGGGAATCTCCGTTTTCCGCTCGCAAGCCAGGTCACATCAAGCCAGCACGCCAACCCCCATTCAAGGAGGGAACGATGGAACTGCTGATCGGTTTTGTGGCCACGCTGTTTATTTCTCTGCTCATCTTCCGAAAATGAAGTCCTCCAGTTCTACATGCTGCATGGGCTTTCGCTGTTCGTACGGCTTCGCGGCCGTGCAACCACGCTGATATGCCGTCTTCCTCCCTCACGCCGGGCAGCGCCTTCGGCTCCGCAACCACGGACAACTCGTCGATCAACCCACGCGTCATCGCAGCGGGCGTTGCTGTCGTCGGAATTCACATCGGCCTGCTCGCGATCGCGCTGACCATGCGCAACGAGCCGCCGCCGCGCCCCGTCGAATCGAAGACGATTACCGCCGAACTA
>NZ_JBSIPA010000430.1:0-5416 GCF_053574605.1 Caballeronia sp. M23-90
TAACCGGTCCGTGCTGGCCGGGCAGCGCATCGGCATTCTCGGTGCCAACGGCCAGGGCAAGTCCACGCTGGTGAAAACGGTGGCGCACGAGCTGGCGCCTATTGCGGGCGAAATCAGCGAAGGCAAGGGCCTGAACATCGGGTACTTCGCTCAGCAGGAGCTCGACGTGCTGCGTCCTCTCGACACGCCGCTGGAACACATGATCCGCCTCGCCAAGGACACGCCGGCCAACATGCGTGCCCCTGGCCAGAGTGGCACCGAACAATCGCTTCGCACCTTCCTCGGCACCTTCAGCTTCAGCGGCGACATGGTCCATCAGGCAGTCGGCACGATGAGCGGCGGCGAAAAGGCGCGGCTCGTGTTGTGCATGATCGTGTGGCAGCGTCCCAACCTGCTGCTGCTCGACGAACCTACCAACCACCTCGACCTGGCCACACGCGAAGCGCTGGGCATGGCACTCAACGAATTCGAAGGCACGGTGCTGCTGGTCAGTCACGACCGGTCCCTGCTGCGCGCAGTATGTGACGAGTTCTGGCTCGTCACCAAGGGTGGCGTCGAGCCCTTCGACGGCGATCTGGACGATTACCAGCAGTTCCTGCGCGACGAAGCGCGGCGCATGCGCGAGCAGACTGCCGGGGAGCAGAAGGTCATCGCCTGAGTTGAACGGCGGGCAGTTCCGCATGGCTTGAGCTGCCCTGCCGGTGACGAGGGGTTTCTTCCTATGTTTAGGATGCGATGGTCACTGTTGTGGCAGTGTCAAAAGTATCGACCCGCTTTGTAAAGCATGCTTGTAGGCATGCGCTCTGAAGCGTTGGAGAATGATACGGCCCGCGCCTTTCATCTGCAGAGAGCCTAGTCGAAGATCCACGCTTCAAGCTCTGAGCGCGATCCGTATCGCGGAGCTTCCAGCCAGGCGACCAGATCGGCGTGCAGCCGATTGCAGGTACGCTCGTCGAGGTCAAACTTGGCGTGCAGGAACCCGCTCCCGTCGTCGCCGATCTCAGCGCCTTTCGCCCATTGACCGTCCCAAAATACGACAGTGCGCTCATTGAGTTCCGCCGTCGTACAACGAGGCATGCTTCGAAGCAACGTTGCCAGATGCGCCTGAAAGGCCACACAACCCATGTCCATGACCGGGCTCCAAGAATAAGATTTTTAAAGGTGTGGGCTCTGATAGCAAGCAGCGTGCCGATTGTTTGCGATCTGGTCCTGCTTGATAAGTAAATCAACGAAGCCAAATCACGGATCGTCGTCTCAACGTTCCAGGACACTGCAGCGCGATAGACTCTTAACCCAACTGAAGGAACAAAGACACGGCGATCCGGGAAACCTTTGACTCGGGTCCTGTGGGCCCGCACTCAAGTCGTTGGCCAGCTTACAGTGAAAAAACATTCTGGATTCCTTATCAATATCAGCATGACATTTCGTGGAGCCAGGCACGATCGTATGTCGGTTTATTGCAGCACGACTGGGTTCCTGCTTCGTGCGCGTGAGTTGTAAGGAACCAGTTTGGGACGCGTTGCGAGCGATAGCCATCGATTATCAAAGCCATTGCAGTAAATACATTCTTTTATTCATTGCGGTATCGTATATTTTCGGCTGTGGCAAGCAGTCCGGCAGCCTGCAACCGGGCCAGCGAGGCGGATTGCGTCGCTGAACAAAACCGTACTTGTCATGTATTCAATCGTAGAAACCCATAAATGCCGGGCAAGCAGACTTTGAACGCTATTACGCAACTATCCGGCAATTTGATTTCCATGCCGGACGCGAAGCCGAACACCTGCCGGGCAAATCCCTATAGGAGATAAGGCATGTCAACCGAAGCAAAGTGCCCAATCAACCACGCAGCCGGCGGCGGCACAACGAACCGCGACTGGTGGCCGAAGCAACTGCGGCTGGACTTGCTCAGCCAGCACTCGGGGAAAGCAAATCCTCTTGGTAAGGACTTCGATTACGCCGAGGCGTTCAAAAGCCTTGATCTATCCGCGGTGAAGAAGGATCTCGCCGCATTGATGACGGATTCGCAGGACTGGTGGCCGGCGGACTTCGGTCACTATGGCCCATTGTTCATTCGCATGGCGTGGCACAGCGCCGGTACTTATCGCATCGCCGACGGCCGGGGCGGAGCCGGGCGAGGCCAGCAGCGGTTCGCGCCGCTCAACAGTTGGCCCGACAACGTCAGCCTCGACAAGGCCCGGCGTCTGCTTTGGCCTATCAAGCAGAAGTACGGTCAGAAGATTTCCTGGGCAGACTTGTTGATCCTGACCGGCAACGTTGCGCTAGAAACCATGGGCTTCAAGACTCTCGGATTTGCGGGTGGCCGCGAGGACACATGGGAACCGGACCAGGATGTTTACTGGGGAAACGAAAAGACCTGGCTCGGCGGCGATGTCCGCTATGGCAAGGGCGCGGCCGGCAATGACAAGGACGGCGGCGTGCTCGTGGCAGACGAACAAAAGCACGGCGAGGAAAAGAGCCGTACCGACAACGACCGCATTCTCGAGAATCCACTCGGCGCAGTGCAAATGGGTTTGATTTACGTCAATCCTGAAGGGCCCGACGGCAATCCTGATCCACTTGCGGCCGCGCATGATATCCGTGAGACGTTTGCACGCATGGCGATGAACGACGAGGAAACCGTCGCGCTGATCGCCGGCGGGCACACGTTCGGCAAGACGCACGGCGCGGGTCCGGCCGACAATGTCGGTCCCGAACCCGAGGCTGCGGAACTCGAAAACCAGGGCCTTGGCTGGAAGAACAAGTTTGGCACCGGAAAGGGCGGCGACACGATCACGAGCGGGCTGGAGGTGACCTGGACCAGCACGCCTACCCAGTGGGGCAACGGGTTTTTCGAGAACCTGTTTGGTCATGAATGGGAGCTGACCAAGAGTCCCGCCGGCGCGAACCAATGGGTTGCGAAGGGCGCGGATGCGACGATTCCCCACGCGCATGATCCGTCGAAGAAGTTGGCGCCCACTATGCTCACTACCGACCTGGCGCTGCGCTTCGACCCGGAATACGAAAAGATTTCGCGCAATTTCCTGCAAAATCCCGACCAGCTTGCCGATGCCTTCGCGCACGCGTGGTTTAAATTGACGCACCGCGACATGGGTCCGCGGCTCCGGTACCTTGGGCCGGAAGTCCCTGGCGAAGAGCTGATCTGGCAAGACCCGATCCCAGCAGTCGATCACACTTTGATCGACGAACAGGACATTGCTTCTCTAAAGGAAAAAATCGCGGCATCGGGGCTTTCCGTGTCGCAGCTTGTCTCGACTGCGTGGGCATCGGCGTCGACATTTCGTGGCTCGGACAAGCGCGGCGGCGCGAATGGCGCGCGCATCCGGCTGGCTCCGCAGAAGGACTGGGCGGTCAATCAGCCCGCTGAACTGGCAAAGGTCCTGCAGATTCTCGAAGGCATTCAGAGCGGCTTCAACGGTGCGGCCACTGGCGGCAAGAAGGTGTCGATAGCGGACCTGATCGTGCTGGGCGGCAGTGTGGGCATCGAACAGGCGGCGAAGGGTGCTGGACGCCAGGTCAGCGTACCTTTTACACCAGGTCGTATGGACGCTTCGCAAGAGAAGACCGATGTGATCTCGGTATCGGCTTTGGAACCGCTCGCCGATGGTTTTCGCAACTATGAGAAAGCGAAGTTTGGTGTTCCGGCCGAAGCGCTGTTGATCGACCGTGCACAGTTGCTCACGCTGACAGCACCTGAAATGACTGCGCTGATTGGCGGCTTGCGCGTTCTGAACGTGAATGCTGGAAAGAGCAAGCATGGCGTGTTCACTGATCGTCCGGAAACGCTCACCAATGACTTCTTTCGCAACTTGCTCAGCATGGATACGGAATGGAAGGCGCTAGCAGCAGATCGTGACGTGTTCGAAGGACGAGATCGCAAGAGCGGCGAGGTGAAATGGACGGGCAGCCGCATCGATCTGGTGTTCGGCGCGCAAGCTCAACTGCGAGCGCTGGCCGAAGTGTATGCAAGCGAAGATGGGAACGAGAAGTTCGTTCACGATTTCATCGGTGCATGGGTCAAGGTGATGAACCTGGACCGATTCGATGTTGTTACTGCCGGTTGATCCTTGACTGAAGGCAGGCAGTACGGCTCCGGGATTTACCGGAGCCGTACTGGTTTGCCGGAGCAGGCCTGCAATCGTCGTCTGCCTCCCCGAAGTTCGACGACCTTGATCAAAAAATAACGTACACCTTGCGCATCGCTTCTTCGACTTCCCACAGACCCTCTGTGTTGGCTTCGAAGAACAGCGTGTCGCCGCTGGCAAAGTGGATGGTGTCTTCGCCGTCTGCCGTGAAACGTCCGCGGCCGGCGAGAAAGTGCATGACCTCCGCTTGCTTGACCGAGCGCCTGTAGGTGCCCGCCGAACATTCGAAAATGCCGGTGTCGATGGCTTCACTGCCTTTGATTACCGTCTGCAAACCGGAAATCTGTATGGGCGCGGTGCCCGGCAAACCTGCAGTTCCCCAGTCTTCGAGGCCTTTGGCATTGACGCTTTGTTTGATCTGCTGGACCTTCACTGATGCCCCTCTGAATTCGTTCTGCCGCAATTGATTGAAACGTAAGGAATCAAACCGGACTGACGGTTCGCTCGATCTTGCCGAGCCGCACCACGGTCACACCCGGAAGCAATTGCCTGAGCGACGGCATGACAAGTACGCAATCGTCGTAGGGCGTAAGGACGGGTTGTCCGTTGGACCACGCAATCACGCTGCCTGCCTTCGGAAACACTTCGAGCCCGGTGTACGCATCCGCAAAGCGAAAATTCATGCTGTCGGCGACGACGGGCTGCGTCACGCGAACCACATTCATCTCGCTCGGCGACGGCTGGAGCCAGCCCTCTGGAAGGTCACTTTCGTCGACCACACCTGAGTGCTGCAGAAAACGCGCGGTGGTATCACGGGCGACCGTTACCGCGCTCGCTTCCCAGTGCTGACCGCATTCAATCAACAATGCGTTCTTCGCGCTGCCGGTGTCGCCGAATTCGCCATAGTCACGCATCCTGCGGCCCTGGGGATGACCTTCATCCACGATCACGGTGGCCGGCGTCCCGATTGCAAGCGCAAGTTCGATGCCTTTTTCCAGCGGCCCCGAAACGATCAGCGGCCGGCTCTTCTCGTGCATTGAATGCAAGTCGAGAAGCAAGTCGACAGTGTAACCATCGCATCCATTCTCCATCTGCATTTTCCAATTCCCGTCATAGATGTACGAGGAATTGCCACGCAACACTTCAAGCCCGTGAGGCGCCTGATCGACGATCTGGTCGATGATGGCCTTGGTCTCGCCGAGGTAGTCCTCCAGCGACATGGCGTCAGCATTGAGACTGCCGAACAGGAAACCGCGGTAGCTCTGAAACCGCGGTACCTTTTTCAGGTCATGCGAGCCGTTCGAATTGAATTG
>NZ_JBSIPA010000431.1:0-5399 GCF_053574605.1 Caballeronia sp. M23-90
TACCAGGAACTGGAAGAAGGCCTCATTTCGATGTCCGCGCCCATCCGCGACCGCCAGGGCCGCGTAATAGCCGCGCTGCGTCGAGGAGCGGTTCGAGGAACGCTTTCACCATTTGCTTCGCGTTCTTGCGCTGCGCGTTGCCGCTGATGTTCAGCGCGGCTATTACGCGGCCCTGGCGGTCGCGGATGGGCGCGGACATCGAAATGAGGCCTTCTTCCAGTTCCTGGTCGACGATAGCCCAGCCTTGTTTGCGCACCAGGGCAAGCGCTGCCTTGAGCGCGGTTTTATCGACGATCGTGCGGGGCGTGCGGGCTTCGAGCGCACTGGCGTCGAGGAGGGCGTCGAGTTTGTCGTCATCGAGTGACGCGAGCAGCACGCGTCCGAGCGACGTGCAGAACGCCGGCAAACGGCTGCCGATGGACAAGTTGATCGTGATGATCTTGTGCGTCGGTACGCGCAGCACGTAGACGATTTCCGTGCCGTTCAGCACGGCGGCCGAGCAGCTCTCGTGTACTTGGCCGACGAGCTCTTCCATGACCGGTTCGGCGAGATTCCAGAAGGGCATCGAGGTGAGATATGCGAAACCGAGGTCGAGGATCTTGGCCGTAAGCGTGAATTGGCGGCCGTCGGCTTCGACGTAACCGAGCGCCTGCAGTGTCAGCAAGATTCTTCGCGCGCCGGCGCGCGTGAGGCCCGATGCAGCCGCGACTTCGGACAATGTCTGCGCAGGACGCGACGCACTGAACGAACGAATCACCGACAAACCGCGTGCGAACGATTGCACGAACGCATCGCCGGGACGGGAGGCCGGGTCCGTCTCGGGCAGGTCGGTCGCCAAAGCGAGAGGATTCATTCTGAAGCCCTCCTGAAATTCGCAACTCATCGGGACAAACCCGAGGTTCATTGACAGCGCAACGAATGCGGGAATACCATGACATTTGTTCGCTAAACGAATCGATGTTCGCACAACGAACATTCAATTGCAAGCGGTGCATCAATTGCAAGCGGCGCACTTCGATTCAGTCAAAGGAAGGAACACCATGATCAACAAGATTTTCGACTCGCTGAGCTCGGCGGTGAAAGACGTTCAGGACGGCGCGACCGTGATGATCGGCGGATTCGGCACGGCGGGCATGCCCTCCGAACTCATCGATGCATTGATCGAACAGGGGGCGCGCGAACTGACCATCGTCAACAATAATGCGGGTAACGGCGAGACCGGGCTGGCCGCGCTGCTCAAAGCCAGGCGGGTGCGCAAGATCATCTGTTCGTTTCCGCGGCAAAGCGACTCGCAAGTGTTCGACGGGTTGTATCGGGCGGGAGAGATCGAGCTGGAACTCGTGCCGCAAGGCAATCTCGCGGAGCGCATTCGGGCGGCGGGCGCGGGTATCGGCGGATTCTTCACGCCGACTGCCTACGGCACGAAGCTGGCGGAGGGCAAGGAAACGCGTTTCATCGATGGCCGGCATTACGTGCTGGAGTCGCCGCTGCATGCTGACTTCGCACTGATCAAGGCGTTCAAGGGCGATCGATGGGGCAACCTGGTGTATCGGAAGACCGCGCGCAACTTCGGGCCGATCATGGCCACGGCCGCCAAAACCGCGATCGTGCAGGTCTCGCAAGTCGTGCCGCTCGGTGCGCTGGACCCCGAGGACATCGTGACGCCGGGTATCTTCGTGCAGCGCGTGATCGAAGTGCCCCAGGTTGTGCATGCTGCCGAGCTGGCGGCGTGAACACAGGACATCGACAGGACATCGACATGAAAAAATTGACTCGTGATGAAATGGCGCAGCGCGTGGCGCGCGACATTCAGGAAGGCGCCTACGTGAACCTGGGCATCGGCGTGCCGACGCTCGTTGCCAATCACCTCGCGGCGGACCGCGAAATCTTCCTGCATAGCGAGAACGGTTTGCTCGGCATGGGCCCGGCGCCGGAAAAAGGCGCGGAAGACGACGAACTGATCAACGCCGGCAAGCAGCATGTGACGCTGCTCACGGGCGGCGCGTTTTTCCACCACGCCGATTCCTTCGCGATGATGCGCGGCGGCCATCTGGACATCTGCGTGCTCGGCGCGTTCCAGGTATCGGCGAAAGGCGATCTTGCGAACTGGCACACGGGCGCGCCCGACGCGATTCCCGCTGTCGGCGGCGCAATGGATCTGGCAATCGGCGCCAAACAGGTTTATGTGATGATGGAACTGCTCACCAAGCAGGGCGAAAGCAAGCTGGTCGCCGAGTGCTCCTATCCGGTGACGGGCGTGGACTGCGTGGACCGTGTGTACACGGATCACGGCGTGTTCGATATAACGCCGAACGGATTCGTGGTGCGGGAAATCATCGAAGGCTTGTCGTTCGACGAGCTTCAAAAACTGGCGCAGGTACCTTTGACGTACGAGCCGCAAGAAGCGGCTGCGGCGCTCTCGGCGCATTGAAGGACAACTCAGGAGATGGGCATGAAAGAAGCATTCATTTGCGACGCAATCCGCACGCCGGTTGGCCGATATGGCGGTGCGCTGTCATCGGTTCGTGCCGATGATCTCGGCGCCGTGCCATTGCGCGCCTTGATGGAGCGCAACAAGGAAGTGGACTGGAGCGCCCTCGATGACCTCATCTACGGTTGTGCGAATCAGGCCGGCGAAGACAACCGGAACGTTGCAAGGATGTCGGCGTTGCTGGCCGGTCTACCTGATTCAGTGCCGGGTTCGACGATCAACCGTTTGTGCGGATCGGGCATGGATGCAATCGGCGTTGCGGCGCGCGCGATCAAATCGGGCGAAGCGGCGCTGATGGTCGCGGGTGGCGTGGAAAGCATGAGCCGTGCGCCATTCGTGCAGGGCAAGGCGACGACCGCGTTCTCGCGGCAGGCCGAGATCTACGATACGACCATTGGCTGGCGTTTCATCAATCCGCTGATGAAGAAAATGCATGGCGTCGATTCCATGCCTGAGACCGCGGAAAACGTGGCGACCGACTATAAGGTAAGCCGCGAAGATCAGGATGCCTTTGCATTGCGCAGCCAGCAGAAAGCGGCGCGCGCGCAGAAGGACGGATCGTTCGCGCAGGAAATCGTGCCGGTTTCCATCGCGCAGAAGAAAGGCGATCCGGTGCTCGTGTCGCAAGACGAGCATCCGCGCGAAACGAGTCTTGAAGCGCTCGCGAAGCTGAAAGGCGTCGTGCGGCCGGACGGCACGGTGACGGCGGGCAACGCATCGGGTGTGAACGACGGCGCCGCAGCCTTGCTCCTCGCCGACGAAGACAGCGCCAGACGTTTTGGCCTCGCGCCGCGCGCTCGCGTGCTGGGTATCGCGACGGCAGGCGTGCCGCCGCGCGTAATGGGCATAGGACCGGCGCCGGCATCGCAGAAATTGATGAAGCGCCTGGGCATGACTATCGATCAATTCGATGTGATCGAACTGAACGAGGCATTTGCATCGCAGGGATTGGCCGTGCTGCGCTTGCTTGGGATTGCCGATGACGATCCCCGCGTCAATCCGAACGGTGGAGCGATCGCGCTCGGCCATCCGCTAGGCATGAGCGGCGCGCGGCTGGTGACGGCCGCGACGTATCAGTTGCATCGGACGGGCGGGCGCTTTGCGTTGTGCACGATGTGCATCGGCGTGGGACAGGGTATTGCGATCGCCATCGAGCGCGTGTGATGTCGTCTCCTGAGCCGACATTTGCTGCGGCCGGGCGTCTGACCGATCTGATCTGCGGCACGGCCGAGATGAACGACGTGTGGTCGGCGCGAGAGACCGTGCAGTCGATGCTCGATGTCGAGGCGGCGCTCGCCCGGGCGTCGGCCTTGCATGGCGTGATTCCAGCGGACGCGGTCGGGGCGATCGTTGCTGCATGCAATGCAGATCTGATCGATGCCGGTGCGCTGATGTCAGGCGCCGCATCCGGCGGCAACCTCGCGATTCCTTTGGTGAAGCAACTGACGGCCGCCGTCAAAATCAAAGATGCCGATGCCGCGAAGTTCGTGCATTGGGGCGCGACGAGCCAGGACATCATCGATACCGGTACGGTCCTGCAATTGCGTTCTACGTTTGACTTGCTGGAAGCCGGACTCGACGAATTGTCCGAAGCGCTCGCACTTCAAGCCGGCACATATCGAACGACGCCTATGATCGGCCGCACATGGCTTCAGCAAGCCTTGCCCATTACGCTCGGTCTGAAGTTCGCTCAGTGGCTTGACGCGCTGACGCGGCATCGCGAACGTCTCGCGCAATGCCGTGGGCGCGTGCTAGTCCTGCAATTCGGTGGTGCTGCGGGAACGCTGGCGAGTCTGCGCGACAAGGCGCCGGACGTGGCGCAGGTATTGGCCGACGACCTCAAGCTCCAGCTTCCTGCACTGCCCTGGCATACCCAGCGCGACCGGATCGCGGAGGCGGCGGCGTGTTTCGGGATGCTCATCGGTACGCTGGGGAAGATCGCCCGCGACATCTCGTTGCACATGCAGACAGAGGTCGGCGAACTCGCCGAGCCGGCCGCGCCGGGAAAGGGCGGTTCATCGACGATGCCGCACAAACGCAATCCCGTCGGCTGCGCAGCCGTTCTGAGCGCCGCGATGCGCGCGCCGAATCTGGTTGCGACCGTTTTCAGCGGCATGGTGCAGGAACATGAACGGGCGCTCGGCGGCTGGCAGGCGGAGTGGGAAGCGCTGCCTGATCTTGCCCGGTTGTCCGGCGGAGCGCTCGCGCAGCTCACGGCCATCGTGTCCAATATGGAAGTCAACACAGAGCGGCTCGACGCCAATCTCGATCTCACGCACGGGTTGATCCTCGGCGAAGCGGTGATGCTTGCGCTCGGCGATCGCATCGGCCGGCTCGATGCCCACTCGCTCGTGGAACATGCATCGAAGGAAGCGGTCGCCAAAGGCACGACGCTATACGACGTGCTTTCGAACGACACGCGCGTCACGCAACACGTGTCTTCTGTTCAATTACAAGCGCTGCTGGATCCGGCCAATTATGCGGGCCAGGCAACTGCTTTCGTCGATGCCGTCTTGAAGCGGCATCGGTCAAATTCATTCGGGAGCTTTTCGTAATGCCCTACGCCGCCGTCAACGGTATTCAATTGTTCTATCGTGTCGATGCTTCGGCCGGCAGCAACGCGCCCTGGATTGTGCTGTCGAATTCGCTTGGCAGCGATGTATCGATGTGGACGCCGCAAGTCGAAGCGCTTGCAGCGAAGTTTCGCGTGCTGCGCTACGACACGCGCGGCCATGGCCGCTCGGACGCGCCGAACGGCCCGTACACGCTCGACCAGCTTGCCGGCGATGTGATCGGCCTGCTGGATTCGCTCGGCATTGCACGCACGCACTATTGCGGCCTGTCGATGGGCGGCATCACCGGCATTGCGCTCGCCGCGCGCCACCCGGAGCGTTTCGGGCGCGTGGTG
>NZ_JBSIPA010000432.1:0-5396 GCF_053574605.1 Caballeronia sp. M23-90
TGCCACCGTCCGGTCCGCCGAACGGGACGAACTTCTCGCGCCGCATCGACGCGCTGCCATCCCCTCCGTCGCCGGCGATGACTTCAATTCTCGCTTCGTCAATGAACTTCATGAGTTGCTCCGTCCCGTGTTTCAGCGGTGTTCCGCTATTTTGCCGCGACCAGCCGATGCCAGCCACTAGACCATTCGATATATGCCACTACTTGGCTGGTCGAAAAAATCAGCCAATAAAAAAAGCCCCGCGAACTTCGCGGGGCCTGTTCCGGTCCTGAAGCCCGTGCCTGAATCTTACTCAGGCAGCCGGGACGACGTTGACCAGATGCTTCTTTGCTGCGCCCTTCGTCGTGAACGTGACGTGGCCGTCCGTCAGCGCGAACAAGGTGTGATCCTTGCCAATGCCGACGTTGTCGCCCGGGTGCATGCGCGTGCCGCGCTGGCGAACAATGATGCCGCCTGCATTGATTGCCTGGCCGCCATAAACCTTCACGCCGAGGCGCTTTGATTCAGAGTCGCGACCATTGCGGGATGACCCGCCTGCTTTTTTGTGTGCCATTTGATAGCTCCTTGACCGTTTAGCTTATCGACTCGACGCTTAAGCAGCGTTGATGGCGTCGATACGCAGTTCGGTATAGTTCTGGCGATGGCCAGCGTGCTTTTGGTAGTGCTTCCGGCGACGCATCTTGAAGATCGTGACCTTCTTGTGACGACCTTGGGACACGACGGTACATGTGACGGAAGCCCCACTGACCAGCGGTGCACCGAACTGAATCGATTCACCTTCGCCTACTGCGAGAACCTGGTCGAGCGTGATTTCAGCGTCAATGTCTGCCGGTATCTGTTCTACTTTCAATTTTTCGCCGACAGCAACTTTATACTGCTTGCCACCGGTTTTTATGACCGCGTACATTGAGAACCTCACTCTGAATTCATTTTTCCGCACACCGTGCGCGAAAACGCGTGATTATACAGAGAGTTAGGCTCTCCGTCAAAACCCTTGTTCGTCGCGAAAATGCGCCGCCGCTGTGCCCGGACGGGGCGCGGAGGATGTGAGGCACCCGAGGCGAACGCAATATTATCCTGATCATTACCGCGACATGCCGCACGTGAAGCGAGGCTGGATGGTCCAAGGCGTCTATTAGAGGCGTCGATCGGCCGATTCGCCTTATAATTCGCGGCACTACCCTAATTGCCGATCATGTCGTCCACAGCCACTTCCTCCCCAAACGCCGCCAACGTGCTCGAGCCTATCGCCGAGGACATGCAGCAGGTCAATCGCGTCATCCGGCAGCGCCTGGCATCCGAAGTGATGCTGATCAACCAGATTTCCGAGTACATCATCGGGGCCGGCGGCAAACGGCTTCGTCCCGCGCTGCTGCTTCTGGTGTCGGGCGCGCTCGGCGACAAGACCGGCCATCGGCACGAACTGGCCGCAGTCGTCGAGTTCATTCATACGGCGACCCTGCTGCACGATGACGTCGTCGACGAATCCGATCTCCGGCGCGGCCGCAAGACCGCGAACGCGATCTTCGGCAACGCGGCGAGCGTGCTGGTCGGCGATTTCCTGTATTCGCGTTCGTTCGAGATGATGGTCGGCGTGGGCAAGATGCGCGTGATGGAAATCCTGTCGGTTGCGACCAACGTGATCTCCGAAGGCGAAGTGCTGCAGTTGCTGAACATGCACGATCCGGATGTCGACGAAGCGCGCTACATGCAGGTGATCCGCTACAAGACGGCAAAGCTTTTCGAAGCGGCGGCGCAGCTCGGCGCAGTGCTCTCCGGATCGGATGCAAAGACGGAAGCCGCGGCGGCGGAATTCGGACGGCGCATCGGCACGGCATTCCAGATCATGGACGACTGGCTCGACTACACGGGCACGGCGGAATCCATGGGCAAGAACGCCGGCGACGATCTGCGCGAAGGCAAACCCACGTTGCCGCTCATCTATTTGATGGAGCACGGCACGGCGGAACAGGCGGCGTTGGCGCGCGAGGCTATCGAGCAAGGCGGGACCGACAAATTCGATACCATTTTCGAAGCCATCACCACGTCGGGCGCGCTCGATCACACGCTGAAATGTGCACGTCAGGAAGCGCAAGCGGCCGCGAATGCAATTTCTTCGTTTCCGGATTCCATTTTCAAAGAGAGCCTGCTAGAATTATGTTCTTACTCGACGGCGAGACAGTCCTGAAAAGGAAACGAACCGTCTCTGAGTAAATTTTCGGGGTGTAGCTTAGCCTGGTAGAGCGCTACGTTCGGGACGTAGAGGCCGGAGGTTCGAATCCTCTCACCCCGACCAGAATTTCCTTGTTAAACCAAGGCCAAAACCGCCCAGCTTGCTGGGCGGTTTTTTGTTTTGGGGCTGATTTTTGCGTGCGGGTATCGTGTAAGACGCCGTGTAAATCGGTGTAGATCGCCGTGCAATCCCCTTCCTGCTTTTTCTGCCGGGTGCCTCATGGGTTTATCGAGCATTGCATCGCCGCCAATGTCCGTCGCACGACGTCTCGCCCTGACATTCGTGTTCCTCTGGTTCGCGATCGGCGGCGTCTGCCACTTTCTCCTCATGCCGTCGTTTGTGAAGATCGTGCCGCCGTTCGTGCCCGCGCCCATCCTGGCCGTGATCGTCAGCGGCGTGTTCGAGTTGCTCGGCGCCGCCGGCATCACGATCAGACGCACACGCCGCATGGCGGGAATCGGGCTGACGCTTTTGACCATCGCTGTGACGCCGGCCAACGTCTTCATGCTCCAGCACGCCGAACTCTTTCCTGGCGTTCCCGTGTGGGCGCTCATCGCACGCCTGCCGCTTCAGCTCGCTTTGATCGCGTGTATCTTGTGGAGCACGCATCGTACTAACTAAGTAACGGGTCTCGCCATGCTTCCTCTGAAATACCTGAGCGCGTACCCGGAAACGCTTCAGGACAAGGTCCGCAAACTGATCGCCGACGACAAGCTCGGCATGTACCTCGCTGATCGATATCCGCATCGGCATGCGGTGCAGTCC
Organism: Caballeronia sp. M23-90; assembly: GCF_053574605.1. Taxonomy (NCBI): domain Bacteria; kingdom Pseudomonadati; phylum Pseudomonadota; class Betaproteobacteria; order Burkholderiales; family Burkholderiaceae; genus Caballeronia; species Caballeronia sp. M23-90. The sequence goes on from NZ_JBSIPA010000432.1 coordinate 2,999, forward strand.
GACCGCGCGCTGTATGAATACACGACCGAGTTGAAGCAGGAGTTCCTGCGAGTGGCGCCGGCCATCGACAAGGTCATGTACGACGCCAAGCTCGACGTGCTGCGGCACGCGCTCGGCCTGCATACGGCGATATCGCGTGTACAGGGCGGCAAGCTGAAGGCGAAGAAGGAGATCCGCGTGGCGTCGCTCTTCAAGGAAACGCCGCCGGAATTCCTGCGCATGATCGTCGTGCATGAACTTGCGCATCTGAAGGAAAGCGATCACAACAAGGCGTTTTACCGGCTGTGTGAATTCATGCAGCCGGGGTATCACCAGATTGAATTCGATCTGCGCGTGTACCTGACGCAGCGCGATCTCGCACGCGATTCTTCCATCAAATAGTTCTAATCTGCGGCCGCGTGCACGAGGGTTTCGCCCGGAATCGGTCGCGCCGGACGGATCAGCAACACGAGCGGCACGACCAGCAACGTTGCGACGAACATCAGCTTGAAGTCGTTCAGGTAGGCGATCATCTGCGCCTGCTGGTTGATCGACTGGTCCATCAACGCGAGACTCATCTGCGACCCGGTTTCAAGCATGGGTTGCATCGATGGATTGAAGACGTTCACGTTCGCCGCAAGATCCGCGTGCGCGACCTGCGTGTTGCGCGTCATCATGGTCTGCACAATCGAAATGCCGATACTGCTGCCAATGTTGCGCATCAGGCTGTAGGTCGCGGTGCCATCGGCGCGAAGCTCGGGCGTCAAGGTCGAGAACGTCAGCGCGCTCAGCGGCACGAACACGAAGCCCAGTCCAAAGCCCTGGATCACACCCGGCCAGACGATGTCGGACACCGACAGCACCAGCGTGTATTGCATCATCTGCCATAACGCGAACGCCGATATCAGGAAGCCCGCGAGTAACAGAAGCCGTGCATCGGTGCGTCGCAGCATGCGGCCTGCGATCATCATGGCGAGCATCGTTCCGGCGCCGCTGGGCGCCGTGACAAGGCCTGTAGTTGCCACCGGATAGTTCATCAGGTTCTGCAGCATCGGCGGCAAGAGCGCACGCGTCGCGTACATCACGGCGCCGATCACGAAGATGAAAAATACCCCGGTCGCGAAGTTCCTGTCCTTCAACAATTCATATTTGAAGAACGAACGTTTGCCGGCCGTCGCGGTATGCGCCAGGAAAAAGATGAAACTGAGCAAAGCCAGAATCGCTTCGATGCGGATCTCGAGCGAGCCGAACCAGTCGAGTTGCTCGCCGCGATCGAGCATCGCCTGGAATGCACCGATCGCGAGACCGAGCGTGGCGAAGCCGAAGGCATCGAATTTCACGCCGTGCTTCGCGGCGCGCGCCGGCAGGAAAGTCAGCACGCCAAACAGCGCAAACGCGCCGATGGGCACATTGATGAAAAACACCCAGCGCCAGTTGTAGCTGTCGGTGAGCCATCCGCCGAGCGTTGGCCCGAGGATCGGCCCGACCATCACGCCCATGCCCCAGACGGCCATCGCCTGGCCTTGCTTTTCGCGCGGGTTGATGTCGAGCAGGATGGATTGCGAAAGCGGTACGAGCGACGCGCCGAAAATTCCCTGCAGCAACCGCGACGCAACAATCTGCCCGAGTGATTCAGAAAGGCCGCAGAGCGCGGATGCAACTGTGAAACCGCCTATCGAGATGATGAGCAGGCGCTTCGTGCTCAGGCGGTCGGAAAGCCAGCCGGTGAGCGGGGTTGCGATGGCGGCAGCCACGATGTACGACGTCAGCACCCACGTGATCTCGTCCTGCGACGCCGACAGCGTGCCCTGCATGTGCGGCAACGCAACGTTGGCGATGGTGCTGTCGAGCGTCTGGATCAGCGTGGCAAGCATGATCGACACAGTCAGCATGGGCCGGTTGAGCGGCGCTTCGGCAGCGCTCAACGGGATTGATTCTGAGGACATTCAGGCGCCGGATCGTTGGATCAAATAGTAAGCATGCTTATTATAAACACGCTATCGATTGTCACAACATGTCAATAACCGGGATAAACCCGTAGACCGCGGCCGGCCTTATCTGCCTGTAAATGCGCGCATCTTTCGTATAATCGGCGCATGGAAACGCACCTCGACAAGCGCTTTGGATTTCTGATTTCGGACGTGGGGCGCTTGTGCAGCAAGCGCTTCGACGAACTTGCGAAATCGTCCCTCGATCTCACGCGGGCGCAATGCCGCGCGCTCGCATATCTGTCGCACTTCGGCGATGTGAACCAGGCACGTCTCGCCGACCTGCTGGAAGTCGCGCCCATATCGGCGGGCCGTTTGCTCGACCGGATGGAAGAAGGCGGCTGGATAGAACGCTTTTCAAACCCTGATGACCGCCGCGAGCGGACGGTGCGCATGACGGCCAAGGCCGAAGGCGCGCTTGGCCGAGCACA
>NZ_JBSIPA010000433.1:0-5350 GCF_053574605.1 Caballeronia sp. M23-90
TTGCTCCCGCCATCCATACGGCCTGCCAGTCGGCGTCGCCGGTCGGCTGGGCGAGCAGGACCACCACGCTATGCGCCTGCACCTCCAGTTCCGTGCCAATCAACGGATACTGCAGCGCGTCGGGCACAGCGCTATCCATGAGCACATTCCATTCCAAGTGCGGTGCAGGCGCCGCGAAAGCCAGCGCCTGTGACGACGCGTTCATCATGATCAGCATCACATCGATCTTGCCGTCGAGCCCCGGGCCCGCGCGACGCAGCGTGAGCGCGCGGCCTTCCGGGTCCTGCCACGCGTCGGTGGTGAGCGCGCCGCCGCGTTCGTCGAACCAGCCGACGTCGTAGAGGCCCGGGAGGACCTCCTTGTCGCCCTTGAGGAAACGCATTTCCCTCAACAGCGGGTAGTTTTTTCGCAGCGCAATCACGCTCGCGATGAACTCCGTCATCGTGCGGCCGGCGGGGGTATCGGCGAGACGCCAGTCCATCCACGAAATCTCGTTGTCCTGGCAATATGCGTTGTTGTTACCGTGCTGTGAGCGGCCAAATTCGTCGCCGCCGAGGAGCATCGGCGTGCCGAGCGAAAGCAGGTTGGTTGCGACCAGCGCACGCGCGACGCGTGCGCGTGTTTCGAGGATCTCGGGGTCGTCGGTCGGACCTTCCACGCCCCAGTTCGTGCTGCAGTTCTCGTTGTGGCCGTCGTTGTTGCCCTCCTTGTTCATCTCGTTGTGCTTCTGGTCGTAGGCCGCGACGTCGGCGAGCGTGAAGCCGTCGTGCGAGGCGACGAAATTGACCGATGCCCACGGTTTCCTGCGCCGGCGGGAAAACAGCTCAGCCGATCCCGTCAGCCGTGCCGCGAGGTCGGGCCGCACGCCGGCGTCGCCGCGCCAGAAGCGGCGCACGCCATCGCGGAATTTATCGTTCCATTCGGCAAAGCCAGGCGGATGGTTGCCGACCTGATAACCATCGGGCCCGATATCCCACGGCTCCGAGATCATCTTGCGCGTATTGAGGATCGGATCCTGGCGGATGGCATCGAAGAAGCCGGAACCCGGATCGAAACCGTGGCCTTCGCGGCCAAGGGTCACGCCGAGATCGAAACGAAAGCCATCGATATTGAACGCCGTCGCCCAGTAGCGCAGCGAGTCCATCACCATTTGCAGCACGCGCGGGTGCGAGAGATTGACTGTGTTGCCGCAACCGGTATCGTTGATGTAATGGCGTTCGTCGCCGGGCATCAGGCGGTAGTAGCTGGCGTTATCGAGGCCGCGCCACGACATGGTCGGCCCGAGCTCGTTGCCCTCGCACGTGTGGTTGTAGACCACGTCCAGGAACACTTCGATGCCCGCTGCGTGCAACCGGCGCACGGCAATGCGCATTTCGTTCAGGCGGTTGGTCGAGAGGTACGACGGTTCGGGGGCGAAGAAACACGCGGTGTTATAGCCCCAGTAATTCTTCAGGCCACGTTCGACGAGAAAACGGTCGTTGAGAAACGCGTGCACGGGCAGGAATTCGACGGCGGTGATTCCGAGCTTTTGCAAATGTTCGATAAACCAGGGCGACGACAGCGCCGCGAACGAGCCGCGTTCGTGCTGGCGGATATCGGGGCGAAGCATCGACGTGCCGCGCACGTGCGTTTCGTAGATGACCGTTTCGCCCCAGGGGATGTCCGGGCGTGTGTCGCGGGACCAGTCGAAGGCGTCATCGGTGACGACGCATTTCGGCATGGCGGGGGCGGAGTCGCGCCGATCCATTGAAAGGTCCAGGCGGTTCGAGTGCACGCGATAACCGAAGAGAGCGTCCGACCATCGCCATTGGCCGACGAGTTTCTTGGCGTAGGGGTCGAGCAGGAGTTTGTGCGGATTGAACCGGTGGCCGTATTGCGGCTGGTAGGCGCCGTGGGCGCGGAAACCGTAGACCGTGCCGGGGTGGGCGCCGGGGAGGTAGCCGTGCCAGATTTCATCGGTGCATTCGGGAAGCTCGAAGCGGGTTAGCTCTTTGCGGCCGGTTGTGTCGAAGAGGCAGACTTCGATCTTTTGCGCGTTTGCGGAGAAGACGGCGAAGTTGACACCCAAACCGTCCCAGTTTGCTCCGAGCGGGTAGGCCGCGCCCGGGAGTAACTTGTCGGGGAATGAATTCGGCATAGAATTTTCGTTCGCACTCGAGGGGGTTGTGGGGTGGGGCTTGTGGTCGGGGATGGTGCCGGGTTGTTGCTGCTTGGGCCCTCGCGCGTTCCTTGTTGTCTGACTTTTTTAGCACTATTAGCCACTGTCCGTGGCGGGACTTCATTTCACGGGTTATGCGCTGGCGCTTGGCCGTGGTTTTTAGTGGTCCGAGTTGACGCCGGGTTGCTGCTTTTTACGCTACCGCGCGTTCAGTTCTAGCTGACTTCTTTAGCACTATTAGCCACTGTGCGTGGCGGCACTTCATTTCTTTGTCCAACGGCGACAAAGAAACGAAGCAAAGAAAACGCCTTCCAACCGCAGGCTCATAAGTGTCCCGAGCGTGCAGTGACAACTGTTTGGTACGTCAGAAGAACGGTCGCCGCCATAACCAGCAACACTTGAAACCCTCCCCCTCCGTCAACAGATACCCACACGCTTCGCCACCAGTAACTGTGGCAGTCAATACGGAAACCTGGCCCAAGTACACAACCGGTTGAGCGCGTAACGCTCTACAGCTTCCTGAACTTGCCAAGACTTCGCCGCAGCTGGTCTTAGGCAAGTACGGGCACAACCTAACTTGTACAGCGAACTCCTCCGTTTGGGCGTCAGTGCGCGAAGCGCGGAAGCCTGGTTAACGGATTCCCACACTGGTGGCGAAGCGTGTGGGTATCCGTATTCGGAGGGGGAGGGTTTCAAGTGTTCGTAAGTCCGGCGTCGAGCGTTTTTCTGAAGTACCAAACAGTTGTCACTGCACGCTCGGGACACTTATGAGCCATCGGTTGAGAGGCGTTTTCTTTGCTTCGTTTCTTTGTCGCCGTTGGACAAAGAAATGAAGTCCCGCCACGGACAGTGGCTAACAGTGCTAAAGAAATCAGAAAACAGGGAACGCGCGATGGGCTAAGCAGCAGCAACCCAGCATCAATCCTGACCGCTGCTAAAGACCAACCAAGCGTCAGCGCATTACCCGTGAAATGAAGTCCCGCCACGGACAGTGGCTAATAGTGCTAGAGAAGACGCCTGACAATGAACGCGCGGAAGCCTAAGAAGCAGCAACCCGGCGCCAACCCCGTCCCCGCCTTAACCCAACCAACCCCGGACGCTAGTCCAACCTCAGCACAATAGTAGCCAACGGCGGCAAAACCAGCGCAGCAGAAAACTCCCGCCCATGACTGGAAACATTCTCGGCGTGAATCACGCCCCCATTCCCGACATTGGATCCGCCATACACCGAGGCGTCGGAGTTAAGAATCTCCGTCCATCGCCCGCCGCAAGGCAGACCCACCCGATACCCCTGCCGGGGCACCGGCGTCATGTTCGATATCACCACACACTCGCGACCCTCGCCATCGGTGCGCCGGAACGCAAAAACGCTATTCCCAGCGTCGTCCCCGACCAGCCAGTCAAACCCGCGCGGATCACTATCAAGCTTATGGAGTGCCGGTTCGTCCCCGTACACCCGGTTCAAATCACGAACCAGCTTCTGCAAACCACCATGGTACGGATCATCGAGTAAATGCCAGTGCGGCGATGCATCGTGATTGAACTCCGCGAACTGACCAAACTCGCCGCCCATGAACAGTAACTTCTTGCCCGGATGCGTCCACATGAAACCCAGGTATGCGCGCAAATTGGCAAATTTCTGCCAGTGATCGCCCGGCATCTTGCCAATCAACGATCCCTTGCCGTGCACGACTTCATCGTGGGAGAGCGGCAGGACAAAACGCTCGGAATAGGCATACACCATCCCGAACGTGAACATGTTGTGGTGGTACTGCCGGTACACGGGATCTTCTTCCATGTAATGCAGCGTGTCATGCATCCAGCCCATGTTCCACTTGAAATCGAAACCCAGTCCGCCGTCTTCAACGCGCGCCGTCACCCCCGGCCATGCCGTCGATTCTTCAGCAATCGTGATCGCACCTGGAATCTGACGCACCTCGTGATTCAGGCGCTTGAGAAACGCAATCGATTCGAGATTTTCACGGCCGCCGTAGATGTTCGGCACCCACTCGTCGGCCTTGCGCGAATAGTCCCGGTACAACATCGACGCCACCGCGTCCACGCGCAATCCATCGACGTGATACCGCTTCAGCCACGCCAGCCCGGATGCGACCAGGAACGCACTCACCTCGTTGCGGCCGAGGTTGTAGATCATCGTGTTCCAGTCCTGGTGATATCCCTCGCGCGGATCGGCGTGCTCATAAAGCGGCGTGCCATCGAACTGGAAAAGCCCGTGGGCATCGTTTGGAAAATGCGCCGGCACCCAATCGAGAATGATCCCGAGTTCAGCTTCGTGCGCACGATTCACGAACTCGGCGAATTGCTCCGGTGTCCCGAATCGTGCCGATGGCGCGAATTGCCCCAACGGCTGATATCCCCAAGATCCGCCAAACGGATGCTCGGCAATCGGCATGAACTCGAGGTGCGTGAAGCCCATACTCTTCGCATAGGGAATCAGGCGCTCGGCAAGCTCGTGCCAGTTCATGCCGCGGTTGCCCTCTTCCGCCACGCGCAGCCACGATTCGGCGTGGACTTCGTAGATGGAGATCGGCGCGTTGACGGTCTGCTTCGGGCCGCGCTTTGTGTTCATCCATTCGCTGTCGGTCCAGCTATATCCATCGATGGCATCCGCATCCGCGACCACTGAAGCCGTCGCCGGCGGCAGCTCGCTCTGCAGAGCGCAAGGGTCAGCCTTCAGCGGCAAGGCGTGACCCTCGCGCGAGATGATTTCGTACTTGTAGCGCGTGCCCGCGCCCAGTCCCGGCACGAACAGTTCCCATACGCCTGCGTTGTGGCGCAGGCGCATCGGATGACGACGGCCATCCCAAGAATTGAAATCGCCGACTACGGACACCCGGCGCGCATTGGGCGCCCAGACGGCGAACCGCACGCCCGATACCCCGTCATGCACGACCGGCCGCGACCCGAGGCATTCGAGCACGGCGTACGGGTCGCCCCATGAGATGCGGTTCAGTGCGTCTTCGTCGAGAACGGGGCCGAATGAATAGGTATCGGCGACTTCCTGCGGCGTGCCGTGCCAGTCGATATTCAGGCGGTAGGCCTGAGCCTCATCGATAAACCCGACAAACAGCCCCGCCGGATGAATCTGCGTGAGCGTACCGAGCGGGGCGCGGCTGTCGCGCGCGAGAACCTGCACGCTGGGCGCGGGATCGGGAGAGCGGCGTGGAGGGG
>NZ_JBSIPA010000434.1:0-5366 GCF_053574605.1 Caballeronia sp. M23-90
TCTGCGCGGCCTCGGACAGTTGCGCGAGCGCCTGCGTGATCTGGTCGGCGCCCGTCGCCTGCGTCTGCATGCCTTCGTTGACCATCACGAAACGTGGCGCGAGCGTCTGCACCTGCATGATGATCTGCGACAACTGGCCGCCGACCTGTTGTACGTCGGTCATGCCGCGCCGCACTTCTTCGGAGAACTTGTCCATGCCCATCACGCCGGCGGCGACCGCCGACTGGATCTCCTTCACCATCTGTTCGATATCGAAGGTTGCAACCGCCGTCTGATCCGCAAGCCGGCGGATCTCGGTCGCAACGACCGCGAAACCGCGCCCGTATTCGCCCGCCTTCTCCGCTTCGATAGCCGCGTTCAGCGACAGCAAATTGGTCTGGTCGGCGACCTTCGTGATGGTGGCGACCACTTGGTTGATGTTGCTCGCGCGCTCGTTCAGGATCGCCAGCTTGCCGTTCACCGAGCCGGCCGCTTCCATTACCAGGCGCATGGTGTCTTCCATGCGCGTCAAGCCGATCTGACACGTACCGGCGAGTTGCGCCGACTGTTCGGCGACGCCGGAGACTTCGTTCATCGTGCGCACGAGGTCGCGGGACGTCGCAAAGATTTCCCGCGATGTCGCGCCGATCTCCGTGGTCGTGGCCGCCGTTTCGCTCGCCGTGGCTTGCTGTTCGCGCGCAGTCGCGGCAATTTCCGCCACGGACGTGGTCACCTGCACCGCCGACTTCTGCGCCTGGCCGACGAGACCCGTGAGTTCATCGGTCATGCGGTTAAAACCCGTGCCGAGCGTGCCGAATTCATCCCCGCGCTCAAGGTGCAGGCGCTGCGAAAGATCGCCGGTACGCATGGCATCGACCACTTCGACCAGGCGCCGCATGGGGATCGTGATGGCCTTGAGCAACAGGAAGCCCGCCCAAGCCGCCACCACGAATGTCACGAGAAGCACGACCAGCAGCGTTATTTCAGCTTTCGTGACCGACTGGCGAATGCTCTGCGCCGACCTGATCTGCTGTGAATTGTTCAGCTCGACCAGCTCGCGGATCGCGGTCCTGCCCGCTTCCCAGATCGGCGTGAGCTGGGTGTTGAACGCCGTTGCTGCCGTGGCCTTCGATACCGCCAGGTCATCGAGGATCTGCCCCTGAACCGGCGCGTAGAGCGTGCGTTGCTGCTTGAAATTGTTGAAGAGGCGACGGTCCTCGTCGTCGAAGATCGTGGCTGCGTATTTGTCCATCAGCTTGTCCAGCGAGTCCTTCGTCTCCGCTGCACGCTGCGTGTCGCGCTTGATCTGATCGGGCTCGGTATCGATGTAGATCAACCGCTGCGTCACCGTGTAGTTCTCGAACCACGACGCGCGGATCGTCGTCGCGAGATAAACGCCCGGTGAGGAATCGACTTCCTGGCTATGCGCGTCACGATCGATGTCGCTGAACAACGCGTACGACACCACGGCCATCACAAGCATCAACGCCAGGATCACGCCAAAGCTCGCAAGAATCCGGTTTCGAATGGTCAACTGCTTCACGCATGAACCTTTTCAGTAATGGTGGGGACGGGCGCGCGGAGGCGACGGACAAGGAACGTCGGCGCAATTTTAAGACGGAAAACAAAACGGCTAGCGGATTAATGCGTAGATCTGTCTGTTATCTGCTAATGGCGCCCGGCTGCGGCTGTTTTCCGGCAAATATTGCGTGCACGAACTCGACAAAAATTATGCACAGAAACTGGGGAGCACCCTGTTGAAAACGTTCTGACAAGCGCCGAACGACATTGATAGCAAACGGTTTTCAGCCACCGCTTCATAGCGATCAAAGCGTGTGGTTGGCGCGTCGACGGTTCATCGACTTGTGCACACAAACTGTTGATGGCCCTGTGGACAAGCATGAGCTTATGTCTGTAAGCCTCTGATTCGAATTGGGAATCGAGCTGCGACTGGTTTTGATACACGTTTGCCTGCTTCAGGCGATCCGTGTCACGGCAGGCAAGTTATCCCCAAAAATTGTGGGCAGGCTTGTTGATAAGTGCGGGACCTGAAACCTAAGCTGCTGATGCAGCACGAATTAACACGTCTGACTCAATGCGCGCTTTTGGCATGGCGGCCAGCGCTCAGCGAAAACCACCGGCGGGTCTTCTCGGATTGGTAAACGGCAACGGGCCCGTTCGACGAACCTCGCCACGGATGCGGGAAAGGAGGTCATCGGCTCGATATCGTTCGTCGGCGGCGAGATGGTCGGCGACGGCGTCGAAAGCGGTATCGATGCGCAACAGCACCGCTTCTGCCTCGCCGCGTTTCAGGCCCAGGCGTTCACCGTAAGCCGCGAGCTGTTCGGGCACCGGGAACACCTTGGACTTGTTCAGGTTCAGCGCCATGCGGCCATCGAGCGACGGATAGATGCCCGTACAGACGACATCGTAAATAGGCGAAACGCGGCGCGGTCCGGTTGGATCCGAGTACAGCAGGCCTATGTTCTTCATGTGGGCATCTCCGTCACGCAGAAAGCACGACAACGCCACACGCTCGAACAGCCGCGTGGCCTGTGCGCGGAAATCCGCACCCGTGTACACCTCCACTGCACGCGCGATCATCTCGTAACTGCCGCGATACTTCTCGTTGCCCGTCAGCACGCTCATGTCCTCGAAACCAAGCGCCGCGCCGTCCGGCGTGCGGTCGAACCGGGCCATGACAAACAGAAGACCGTCGTCGGACAGCCAGAAGTCCGGCACTTCGAAACCCGCTTCCCGCGCCACCGACATGCAAAGGAACTCGTTGCGCGCGATGCCTGGATAGTCGTCACCCTCCGCTTTCACGATCACCGTCTTGAGCGGCAATGCAGCGTGTGAATCGACGGTAGCAGGCTCGGCCGGCGCCGGAAGCAGCGGCACGACCGTCTTGGGTTGCACGCCCGAGATACCAGACCCGAGCGCGTACTTGCTCACGAGCCGCTCGAACAGTTGCCCCGAAGGCGAAGACAGCAATTCGTCGAGCTGCTCGCCCTCGCCTTCGGGCACTGCTTCGCCGCGCAGCGCATAGGTCAGCCGTCCGATCTGGTTCCGGCCGGCGAGAAACAACAGGAACATGTCGCTCGGCGTGCCAAAGCGCGCCAGTCTTTCTTCGATGATGTAACGCAGATAGCCTTCCGGCCGGTTCATGGCGAAGACGCTCATCAACGCGCCGCTGCTGTAACTCTTGCGGCGAACGGGCATGGTCAGCGAGACAGCCGCGCTTGGCTCGACGTCGCCGTAATTGAAGACAAACGTGCTTTCCTTCGCCAGCAATCCGGCGATGCCCTGGGGCGTGTGGACATCGAGTTGACGGATTTTGTCGAAAAGCTTTTCGATGTCGAAAGTGGAAGCAGGCGTGTTCATTCCTCCTCCCGGAAAAAGAAATCCAGGTCCTCGTAGACCACGGTATCTTTCGGACGCAAGGTCAGGTCGTAACCCAGCGCGTTCGCCATTCGGCAGAACTCATGAAGACCGACATTCTGCGCGGTCTCCGCGTTCGTGATCGTTCGCCGCGACACGCCTGCGCGGTCGGCGAGCGTCTGCTGATTCATACGAAGCTCACGCCGGAGCTTTCTGAGCTCAGCGGCGACTCGCTCCGAATTACTGATAGGATCGGATTTTTTGCGCGTCATGATGCTCAATTATAGGCTTTATTAATTTTTTGAGCATTATTTTACGCATTGGCATGTTTTGATATGCCTGCGACGCCATAACTTGAAATTGCGCGTTATCTTGCGCTTTTTAGATAGGAAAACGGCAAATGCGCATTTTAATGCGCATTTGCCGTTTTACGTACGCTAACCAAAACCAGCGATCAACTCCCCCGATAAGCCGCCGCACTTGCCGGTGAAGGCGCTACCGGCTGAGCCTTGGCTTTGCCTTTCGCAGCCGCCGCACCGGGAACCGACGCCGCAGCCGGGTTCGACACCCCCGGCTCCATATATCCGGGCGCACCTTTCGCCGCTTGCTTCTGCCCGGGCGGCGGGGCCGACGGCGCCTTGCGCATGTCAGCCAGCATTTGCGTGCACGGCAGCGGCTGGTTGTTGCTCGGCGCAATCAACGGAATCAGTGCGGCAAACGGATTGATCAATCCGAGCCCGACCGCCGCCGCGCCACGCGCGGCCAGCGCACCGGCATCCACGCCCACGTGCGGGTCCTTGAATGTCCCCTTCACGTAGAGCGGCGAGCGTAGCGAAAACACCCGGAAGCCCTTCGTGTGCGGATGAATGCCAAGATTCATCTCCTCGGTCTTGAGGTTGATCGTGCCGTCCATGTTGATGACGGCGTCGTCGGTATCGAGAGCGAACACGCGCGACTCAAGCACGCCGTTCGTCGCCACGAAATCGGCGGCGGCGCAGTTGATCTTCACGTCGCGTTTGCCAAAAAGCTTCTCGTACACCGCATTCGCCACGTTCAAGCCGGCCGCTTCCATGTACAGGCGGCTGACGGTGCCATCGGTGATGAGCGTCTTCACTTCGCCGTTCATCGTGCCGGCGAGCGCAGCCGGGGAATTGCCGGTCGCGGACAACGCGGCGTCGCCGTTCACTTCGCCCAAGGCGGACTGCATGGTCTTGACGGTCGGCAGAAGCTGCTTGAGCTTCAAATGCCGCGCCGAGGTCGAGAAGCGGCCCTTGAGCGGCGTCGTGCTGCCATCGAGGTGAATATCCGATGACAACGTCCCGCCCGCCACGCCGAACTTCAGCGGCTCGAACGACAGCACGCCATCCTTCATCACGACATGCGTGTAAAGGTCCGAAATTGGCAGCGCCGGGTCCTTGACGATCTTGCGGCCGGTGAACTTCACGTCGGCATCGACGGCCTTCCATCGGTCGGTCTTGAACTCTTCGGCAGGCAATGCCTTGGCCGACGGCTGTTTCTCCGTCTCTCCGCGCTTGGCTTTGCTGGCGTTGGAATCGGCGCCGATGATCGGTGCCAGATCCGAGAACTGCAGCAGGTTCGATACAAGCTCGCCCGAGAGCAACGGCCGAGGTTTGCGCCCGACGAACGTCAGCGAGCCGTTCAGGTCGCTGCCGCCGACGCGGCCGGTGAAGTTCTCGTACTTGAAGACGTTGCCGTCCTCGCGGAACTGGCCGACGAGCCGTCCTTCGGTCGCATACGGCGGCGTGGTCGGCAGCGTCACGCCAACAATCGGATAAAGGTGATCGAGACTCACACCCTGCAACCAGAGGCGCAGATCGAGCGCGCCCAGATGCGCCGGGTCGGTCACCGTCCCGACAAACGCAATATGCGTGTCGCCAATACGAACATCCGCCTACACCGGGAACGGCCGCGTGGCGTCCTGCAACGCGAACACGCCGCCGTATGCAACCGAAGGACGGCTCGTCGGCCAGTTCCGCGAGGACGGC
>NZ_JBSIPA010000435.1:0-5365 GCF_053574605.1 Caballeronia sp. M23-90
TGGCCGCGCCAGTTCGAGCGCGTCCGCGCCGGCGAGTAATGCAAAGCCGAGCGACAGCACGCCTGTATCGAGCGCGTACTTGCCGGCGGGTTCATCGAAGCGCAGGTAGCCGAGCGTTGTTAGCGTATAGGCAAGACGATTGACGGTTGCCTTGGGAAGCCCCGTCCGTTCGACGAAATCGCGATTTCCCAACAAGGTTTCGCCCGGACGGAACGCCCGGAGCAATTCCAGGCCGCGAGCAAGCGCCACGACAAAACGGCGTTCATCGACTCCATCCAATGAACCCGGTGGATCGGTTATCCCGATGGAACTCGTAGGCATCGGATGCTAGACTCGGTCATTGATTTGCAAAACATTGTTCCGCTTAGCGGAACATCAGTCAAGTCCAAAAACTTGGAATCATAGGAACAGGAGAACACCATGGCCGATGCCGCCCGTTTCAGTTGGGAAGATCCGTTGCTGCTCGACCAGCAACTAAGCGACGAAGAACGCATGATCCGCGATGCCGCGCACGCCTACGCGCAAGACAAGCTGCAGCCGCGCGTGCTCGAAGCGTTCCGCAATGAACGCACGGACGTCGAGATCTTTCGTGAAATGGGCGAACTCGGCCTGCTCGGCCCGACCATCCCCGAACAATATGGCGGCCCCGGGCTGAACTACGTCAGCTACGGCCTGATCGCACGCGAAGTGGAACGCGTGGATTCGGGCTACCGGTCGATGATGTCCGTGCAGTCATCACTGGTCATGGTGCCGATCAATGAATTCGGCACCGACGCGCAAAAGCAAAAGTACCTCCCGAAGCTGGCAACCGGCGAATGGATCGGCTGCTTTGGCCTGACCGAGCCGAACGCGGGCTCCGATCCGGCCAGCATGACCACGCGGGCCAAAAAGGTGGATGGCGGCTTTTCGCTGTCGGGCCAGAAGATGTGGATATCGAATTCGCCTATCGCCGATGTCTTCGTGGTCTGGGCGAAGCTCGAAGAAGACGGACGGGACCAGATTCGCGGGTTCATCCTGGAGAAAGGCTGGAAGGGACTCACCGCGCCCGCGATACACGGCAAGGTTGGTCTGCGGGCATCGATAACCGGGGAAATCGTGATGGACGAAGTCTTCGTGCCGGAAGAAAACCTGATGCCGAACGTGAGCGGCCTCAAGGGACCGTTCACCTGTCTGAACTCGGCGCGCTACGGGATCGCGTGGGGCGCGCTCGGTGCGGCCGAAGCCTGCTGGCACATGGCGCGGCAATACACGCTGGATCGCAAGCAGTTCGGGCGTCCACTCGCTGCGAACCAGCTCGTCCAGAAAAAACTCGCGGATATGCAGACCGAAATCACGCTGGGGCTTCAAGGCGTGCTGCGCCTCGGCCGCATGAAAGACGAAGGCACGGCGGCGGTCGAGATCACCTCGATCATGAAGCGCAATTCGTGCGGGAAAGCGCTGGACATTGCGCGCCTTGCGCGTGACATGCTCGGCGGCAACGGCATTTCGGACGAGTTCGGCGTGGCGCGCCATCTGGTGAATCTCGAAGTGGTCAATACGTACGAAGGCACGCACGATATCCACGCGCTGATTCTGGGCCGCGCGCAAACCGGGATCCAGGCGTTTTTCTGACACCGGCAGCCCGGAAAGGCCATGTAAAAAGCCAACGCCTTTTCAGGCGTTGGCTTTTTAAGACTCGTTTTCAACCTGTATTTCGGCAACCAGGTTATTTGTTCGGCTGCGGCGTCAGACGCAGATACGGGCGCACAGCCTTGTAGCCCTTCGGGAACTTGCGCTTGATTTCCTCTTCGTCCTTCAGCGACGGCACGATCACCACGTCGTCGCCCTGCTTCCAGTTACCGGGCGTGGCGACCTGATGGCTGTCCGTCAGTTGCAGTGAATCGATTACGCGCAGGATTTCATCGAAATTGCGGCCCGTGCTTGCCGGATACGTGATCGTCAAACGCACCTTCTTCTGCGGATCGATGACAAACAACGACCGCACCGTCAGCGTGGCATTTGCGTTCGGATGAATCATGTCGTACAGCTCGGACACTTTCCGGTCACCATCGGCAAGGATCGGGAAACCGACGTTGGCCGCCTGCGTTTCGTTGATGTCCTTGATCCACTCCTTATGCGATTCCACGTTGTCCACCGACAACGCGATCGCCTTCACATTGCGTTTTTCGAACTCGCCGGCAAGCTTCGCGGTCAGGCCAAGTTCGGTCGTGCAAACCGGCGTGAAGTCGGCCGGATGCGAAAACAGCACGCCCCAGCTATTGCCCAGCCACTCGTGAAACTTGATGCGGCCGACGCTGGAGTCCTGTTCGAAGTCGGGCGCTGTATCGCCAAGGCGCAAGCTCATGGTGTATCTCCTGAAGTTGGTAGACCGCGATTCTTCTCTTCGCGGCGAAGCTGCAAGTCTGCATTAGCCAGGCCGCTCGTTAAATGAACGAGGCGGTCTGAACAAAAAATTAAAGCATACGTTACTAGACCTGCACAACGAACGAACATTCCGTCAGATCGTCATGCAGTTTTGTAATTTTTCGAGGCATGGCAGAAACATTGGCGGGACGGACGTTGCGGATTTCTCGTAGCTGAAGGATTCGATCTTCTGCTGAGACAGGCCGGAATGGTAGCCCCAAGGCGTTCATGGTCCACGTTTGCATGCATCGGGAACAAAAACTGCAAGCCATGAGTTTCGGGGCCGGATGGACGCTGGTCACCCACCGCTTCTTTGGTACGATTGGCGTAGCCTCACCCGTTTGGAGCCATCAATGTCAGAAATCAATAAGGAGCGATTCATGTCGGATATTAAAACCGTTCTCGCAGACGCCGAAGACCTGTTAAAGCAGGCCGCGAGTGCAACTGGCGAGCGTGCATCCGAGCTGCGCGAGACCGCTCTGACCCGCTTGAAGCAAGCGAAGGAAAAGGCCGCAGATGCGCAGGTCGTGGTCATCGAAAAAGGCAAGAAGGCCGCACGTGCAACTGACGACTTCGTGCACGAACGTCCTTGGGCATCCATTGGGATTGCCGGGGGCATTGGTGTGGTCATCGGCTTGCTGATCAATCGCCGTTAAGCGGTTTAGTCGCCGTTGTATCGCGGTTTCGTTGTTATGCCGGTTCGCCGCGTAGTTGGCTCACCCGCTGCTCACGCGAGCGGACCCGGCCCGAACATTGCCTTACAAGCCAGGAGCAGCCGCAGGTTTTTGCCAGCGACTCGCTCGACAGACCGGCTGGATGCTCATCAATCCGCCCGGACATTTTTGCGCCCAAAATAACGCGCTCTTCGCGCTCAAGCCATGACGACAGAAAGGCAATATCAGCACGATACGCAAGGGCCGTTGCGCCGCATCGTCAGCTCCGTGTTTTCCATCTTCGAGACGCGGCTGGAGCTGATCGGCATTGAACTCTCGGAAGAAAAGGAACGGCTGCTCGGCGTCCTCTTCCTCGGCCTCGCCGCGATGATGTTGACCATGATGGCGCTCATCACGCTGACGGTGCTCATAGCAATTGCGTTCTGGGACACCTACCGGTGGCAATCGCTCGCGGCCATCACCGCCGTGTACGTGCTGGTCGCCCTTGCATGCGCAATGCGTGCGCGCGCCGGACTGAGCAACGCGCCGAACGTGTTCGAAAGCACCCTCGCCGAATTCAAGAAGGACCGCGACACGTTCAACTGAAGTGCAACGCGCGCGTAGCCGCACTGCATGTCAGGCACTGTATTAATCGATGACTTTCCACGAGCTAGCCACGCCATGAGTCAAACCGACGACACCTTCAAAGCTCAAAAGCGAGCAAACGCGCACAAACTGAGCACGCCCCACATGCGCGCCCTGCGCAAGGAACTGCTGATCGCACGGGCGGACGTAGAGCGCATGGAACTGGCGCAGGCAAGCGCCGATCTGCGCTACAAGGTCAAGCACTTCAGCGTACTGAACATGATCATGCCCGGGCGCGGCAAGCGTGGGCGCAGTTCCGGCGTCGGCGGGTTCATGAACCGCATGACCGGCGGCGCGGGTGGCGGCAGACTGAGTGGCCTTGGCAGTCTGTTCAATGCCAGCAACCTGAGTTTGTTACTGAAGCAGTATCCCGTGGTCGGCTCGCTTGCGTCGCTGATACTCGCGAAACCGGTCCGCACCCGGCTTCTTGCAAGCGCGAAGCCGCTGCTCAAATGGGGCGGCCTGGGACTCGTCGGGTGGGAGGCGTATCGGGTATGGCAACAGATGAAGTCCAGTCCGGCCACCACGCCGGTCGATCCGGTCGTCGATCCGGACGCCTGATCCTCTCGCTTGTATTTGGTTGAACAGCGTCATTTGCCGCTCCAGCACGCCGCCACTTTGGGCGGCGTGAGTTTTTCCAACGCACGATTCGACTTCACGCCGGTCGCGTC
This sequence comes from Caballeronia sp. M23-90, assembly GCF_053574605.1. Taxonomy (NCBI): domain Bacteria; kingdom Pseudomonadati; phylum Pseudomonadota; class Betaproteobacteria; order Burkholderiales; family Burkholderiaceae; genus Caballeronia; species Caballeronia sp. M23-90. The sequence goes on from NZ_JBSIPA010000435.1 coordinate 4,373, forward strand.
GAGCGCGAATAAACCGCAAGCGTCGTTGGGCGCCGAGACTGGCTCGGCTTCTATCGAATAGCCGCCGTTCATCTCGGACTCAGCGGCTAGCCGCAAGACATAGAACGGTGCGCCTGTGGCGGGCGTCTGGTCGAAACCCGCCGGCAATTTGAGCGTGGCGTCGTTACCGGACGCGCTTCGCGCACTCTCTACATACTGTGCAGCCCGATAGATCGCGGCAACCGCATCCAGCCGATGTCCCTTCATCACCTGTTGCTGATAAACCGGCATCGCGAACATCGCGATGATCGCCGCCACGCCGAGCGTAATCATGAGTTCGAGCAGGCTGAATCCCTTGGGTGTGTATGCGGTCGTATTCACGGCGAACTCGTCTGAAAAGGTTTTGCGGCCACGCGCCGCCAGCGCGCAACCGCGCCGCTTTCGGTGATTTCGACCTGTTGTTGCAACCACGCTTCGATAACCACGCGCCGTCCAAATCCACGCGCAGTAATCAGAAATGCGCCGCCACCATCACGATTACTGGCCGGCCATGCTTCGATCAGACATTGCGGTGGTTTCGCTGCTTGCGGCCAGGTTGTAAAAGGCATCAACGCATTCGCCGATGCCCCTTCGAACGACGCCTTCAGGCGCCATTTGTCCGGCTCGCTTCCGAGTGGGCCAGTGACGTTACTCGGCTGAGGCAACGAATCGAGCGCGATGCGGGCGCAGCGCAGCAACGCACTGTCGGCGCCGTGAAAAGCCTGGACCCGGTTCTGCAGGTTGCCGGTAGCCCGCGCGCCGACCAACGCGGCTTCGAGCCATGCTGCGGCGGTGACGAGCAGCATCGAAGAGATCAGTAAAACGATGGGCAGCGCCACGCCCCGCGAGTGCCGGCGATGACCGGTTCGTATCTTCATAACGCCTCCGGTCCATTGCCATTACGCAGCGCGATGCGTCTGCGAAACGCTTGCCGGACCCGGCCGTGATCGATCGATCGGGAGAAATTCTGACCTT
>NZ_JBSIPA010000436.1:0-5363 GCF_053574605.1 Caballeronia sp. M23-90
ATTTCGCCAGCCCGGATACCGGCCGGAACGGTTTGACATCTGGAGCAACAGGTGCCGCGGGGATGCGGTGCGGGCTCGACACTTTCATCATGCCTTGCCGGGTTTGAAGCCCAGTATGCTTTTCGCTAGCGGCATTTCGCCAGCCCGGATACCGGCCGGAACGGTTTGACATCTGGAGCAACAGGTGCCGCGGGGATGCGGTGCGGGCTCGACACTTTCATCATGCCTTGCCGGGTTTGAAGCCCAGTATGCTTTTCGCTTGCGTCATTTGGAGGCTCATGGCGTTTCCGGCATCAGGCAGTCAATCGATAAAAACGGAGTAAAGGATGCAAATGCGCAAGATCCCGGTCACGGTCGTCACAGGCTTCCTCGGCAGCGGCAAGACCACGTTGATGCGGCATATCCTTGAAAATGCCAAAGGGCTGCGGATCGCAGTGATCGTGAACGAGTTCGGCGAACTGGGTATCGATGGTGAGATATTGAAGGGCTGCAGCATTGGTTGCGAGGACGAAAGCACGACCGACCAGCCGAACCTCTATGAGCTTTCGAATGGTTGCCTCTGCTGCACCGTTCAGGAAGAGTTTTATCCGGTGATGGAGCAGCTCGTCGAGCGTCGCGATCAGATCGATCATGTGCTGATCGAGACCTCGGGGCTTGCGTTGCCCAAGCCGCTGGTTCAGGCGTTCAACTGGCCGTCGATCAAAAATGCTTTCACCGTCGACGCCGTCGTGACCGTGGTCGATGGTCCGGCTGCTGCAAGCGGCCAGTTCGCGGCGAACCCGCAAGCCGTCGACGAACAACGCCGCGCCGATCCGAATCTCGATCACGAATCGCCGCTGCACGAGTTGTTCGAAGACCAGTTGGCGTCAGCCGATCTGGTGATTCTCAACAAGATCGACCTGATCGATGAGGCGCAGCAACGCGCCGTCGAAACGCTCATACGTGGCGAGATTCCGGCGGGCGTGAAGATCGTTCCGGCGCAGATGGGGCAACTCGACCTGCATGCGCTGCTCGGGCTCGAAGCGGCGTCGGAGACCACGATCCATCTGCGCGTGGATCATCATGGGTCGGTAGATGACGAAGGCCACGCCGACCATCATCACGACGACTTCGATTCTGTCGTGGTCGAGGCGCGCGTGGAGTCGCGCGACGCGGCGGTCGCTGCATTGCGCGCGCTGGTCGACGCCAACACGATTTATCGTGTGAAGGGCTTCGCCGCGTTGCCGGGCACGCCGATGCGTCTTGTGGTGCAGGGCGTGGGCCAACGTTTCGATACCTACTTCGATCGCCGGTGGACACCCGCTGAAGCCGAGGTCGGAACGAGCCGCTTTGTGCTCATTGGCGAAGACCTGGATCAGCCGCGTCTGCAACAAGCGCTTCTCGACGCGCTCGCCAGCGCACCTGTGCAGGCCTGAACCGTGCATCTGCTACGCACGACGCCCGGTGGTTTTGTCGATGACGCCGCGGGCGTCATGCGCATCGACCAGACGCCTGCGCCGATCGTCGTGCTGAGTTCGGCCGATACCACGCTGTCGCTTCTTGCAGGCGTCGTGCCGAATCTCGAAGCGGGGTTTCCTGCTGTGCGCCTCGCCAATCAGGCGTTCCTGCGGCAGCCGGCATCGGTGGACTTCTACGTCGATGACGTGCTCAGGCATGCGCGCGTGATCGTGATCGATCACCTTGGCGGCGAGGCCTATTGGCCCTACGGAATCGAGAGTATCACCACGCTTGCGCGCAAGAATGGCCAGATGCTCGTGATGTTTTCCGGCGACTTGCAGGAAGACCCGAACCTCGTTGCGAAGAGCACCGCGGAGCCCGCATTGTGCGACCAGCTCTGGCGTTATCTGCGTGAGGGCGGCGCGCAAAATGCCGAGGCGTTCCTGCGCTGCATTGCGTATCGGGCGCTGGGCTACGGGCGCGAGGCCGACTTGCCCACGCAGTTGCCCGCGGTTGCGATCTATCATCCGGCGCGGCAGATTGCGACCATCGACGACTGGAAGGACAGATGGACGCAGGGCGCGCCTGTCGTTGCCGTGCTGTTCTACCGCGCGCATCTGCAGTCTGGCAATACAGACGTATTCGACGCATTGATCGATGCGCTCGAAGCGCAAGGCCTGAACCCGTTGCCGATCGCGATGGCGTCGCTGAAGGACCCGTTGAGCCGCGAAGTCGTGCAGACATTGTGCGCGGATAACAATGCGTCGCTCGTGTTGAACACGACCTCGTTCGCGGCCGGCGTGATCGATGACCCCGCGCCGTTCGAACTCGCTGGCGACGCGCCCGTGCTGCAAGTGATCCTCAGCGGCGGGAATCGCGAGGACTGGGTCAAGGACAACCACGGGCTGACATCGCGCGACATTGCCATGCACGTTGCGCTGCCGGAAGTCGATGGGCGCATCATCACCCGCGCGATCAGTTTCAAGGGCCTGGCGTACAGATGCAAACTGACGCAAGTCGATGTCGTGCGTTATCAGCCCGACCTCGAGCGTGTGCGTTTCGTCGCCGAGCTGAGCAGGCGCTGGTGTCGCCTGAGGCAGCTTCCGAACGCCGGCAAACGCATCGCGCTCGTGCTCGCGAATTATCCGCTGAGCGAAGGGCGCATTGGTAACGGCGTGGGTCTCGATACGCCGGCATCGGTCGTGAATATTCTTTCGATGCTCGCACGCGAGGGATATGCCACGCAGGATATTCCCGTTAATGCCGACGCACTGATGCAGGCGCTGACATCGGGCGTGACCAACGATCCCGTCGTGCGCGATATGCGTCCTGCGCTGCAGAGTCTCGCGCTCGATGATTATCTCGATGCATTCCGCAAGCTCCCCTCCGACGTTCAGCAAGACCTGAACGCCCGCTGGGGTCCGCCCGAAGCTGACCCGACTGTGCGGCGCGGCCGCTTCATGATCGCGGGCTGGCGGTGCGGCCATGTGTTCGTCGGCATTCAACCGGCGCGCTCGCGAGAACGCGGCGATTACGCGAGTTATCACGACGCCGAACTCGTGCCGCCGCATTCGTATCTCGCGTTCTACTTCTGGCTGCGTTTGCGCTTCAACATCGATGCAATCGTACACGTCGGCAAGCATGGCAATCTTGAATGGCTGCCGGGGAAAAGCGTGGCGTTGAGCGCGTCGTGCTGGCCCGACCTGACGCTCGGCGCCATGCCGCATTTATATCCGTTCATCGTCAACGATCCGGGTGAGGGCAGTCAGGCGAAGCGGCGCGCGCAGGCGGTGATCATCGATCACCTGATGCCGCCGCTCACGCGCGCTGAAAACTATGGGCCGTTGCAAGACCTCGAACGTCAGGTCGATGAATATTATGAAGCGCTGATGGTCGATCCACGCCGCGCGAAGCTCTTGCGAAAGACGATTCTGGCGAGCATCGTGGAGCATCGGCTGCATGAAGAACTGGGACTCGAGAAACCGCGCGACTCCGATACGGAAGACGCGTTGCTCAATCGTGCCGATGCCTATTTGTGCGAGCTGAAGGAAGCGCAAATCCGCGATGGACTGCACGTGTTCGGTGCTTCGCCGCAAGGCGTTCAACGCCGCGATACCTTGCTCGCATTGGGCCGTTATCCGACAGGCGACGGACTCGGCGCCAATGCAAGCGTGCTCACGGCGCTGGCTCGTGACCTGCAACTCGGCGACACGTTCGATCCTTTGGACTCCGACTGGACTGCGGCATGGACGGGGCCGCGTCCTGCTCGACTTATGCAAATGATCGATGCCCCCTGGCGTCATCATGGCGATACGCGCGAGCGTCTTGAGTTGCTTGCAACGTCGCTGCTGGACGGTCCCGCGAATACGGTCGGCCCCAACACATCGCAGGTCCTCACACGTTTGAACGGCGATCTTTTATCTCGCCTCGATGCATGCGGTCCGCAAGAGCTGCTGCAACTCCAGCGCGGCCTCGACGGACGCTTTGTGCCGCCAGGTCCGAGTGGTTCACCTTCACGCGGACGACCCGATGTTCTCCCCACCGGACGCAACTTCTATTCCGTCGACACCCGCGCCGTCCCCACGCGCGCAGCCTGGACGCTCGGCCTGAAGTCCGCGAACTTGCTGATCGAACGACATCTTCAAGAGCACGGCGATTACCCGCGTGCGATTGGTTTGTCGGTTTGGGGAACGGCCACGATGCGCACGGGCGGCGACGATATTGCGCAAGCCATGGCGCTGATCGGCGTGCGTCCGAAGTGGGCCGCGGGCAGCAATCGTGTGACGGACTTCGAGGTCTTGCCTATCACGATCTTTAACCGGCCGCGTATCGATGTCACGCTGCGCGTTTCGGGTTTCTTCCGCGATGCCTTCGCGAACCTGATGCATCTCTTCGACACAGCCGTTCAGGCCGTCGCCGAACTCGACGATGAAGACGAAGACATCAATCCGATCCGCGCACGCATCATGCGCGAACGCGATGAACACGTCGCTCGCGGACTGGACGAAAAAGAAGCGCGTCTGCGTGCCGGCTGGCGCGTGTTCAGCACGAAACCCGGTGCCTACGGTGCGGGGTTGCAGGAGATGATCGACGCAAAGCAATGGCAGAGCGATGCTGATCTTGCGCGTGGATTCCAGAACTCGGGCGGTTACGCGTACTCGCAAAAGGGCGATGGCGTCCATGCACGCGATTCATTTGGCGCGAGGTTATCGACTATTGACGTGGTGGTGCAGAACCAGGACAACCGCGAACACGACCTGCTCGATTCCAACGACTATCATCAGTTCCAGGGCGGCATGGTCGCAGCGGTGCGGCATCTTTCGGGCGCGCAGCCGCAGGCGTACAACGCCGATCACAGCAACCCCGCGTCGCCGCGCATACGCACCTTGCAGGAGGAGATATCGCGCGTGATCCGCTCGCGCGTGGTCAATCCAAAATGGATCGATGGCGTGAAGCGGCACGGCTACAAGGGCGCATCGGAACTCGCGGCCACGGTGGATTATCTCTTTGGCTACGACGCCACCGCACGCGTGGTGTCGGATCATCAATACGCGCTCGTCGCCGATGCTTACGTGAACGACGCCAATACCCGCGAGTTCATGCAGCAGCACAATCCGCATGCGCTGCATTCCATCTGCGAGCGTTTGACGGAAGCCATGCAACGCGGTTTATGGCAAAGCCCGGGCGACTACCAGACGCAGATCGAACGCCATCTGCTGGATGCCGAACAGCAACTCGAAGGGCAACGAACGTGAACGACATTCTCTTTCCTTTCACCGCATTGGTCGCGCAGGAGCCGTTGCAACAAGCACTTTTGCTCGCTGCGGTCGACCCCGCGCTGGGTGGCCACGCAAACTTCATGCCGCAACATGAATGTTCTGGTCAAGAGTTTCGCGGCGAGCGTGACGATAGGGCTGTCCCTGGCA
>NZ_JBSIPA010000437.1:0-5359 GCF_053574605.1 Caballeronia sp. M23-90
TTATTCCCCCCAGCAAGGAATACATAGTTCTGTAACGCTGAGCGGAATTCACTTCGAACACCCCTCTTGAAGGGGTGTTTTTTTGCCTTTCAGATGTTGAAGCTATACCGTGCGATGGCATCGTATGTATAATCCGCGCCTTTTTATGTATGGCGAGAATAGCTTGCGCAGAGTTGGAGATGTAGTCGTGATCCCGCGTGTCGTCGAGGCTCCACCGCGTGGCCCGTCCCGCGATGTCGCTTTGTTCAATCCGCTGACCGACCGCTTCACATGTTTGTGACGGTCAAGGCGCGCATACATACCGATTGGACAGGCGTGTACGCGGAACTTCCGGTGGTATTGACGCCAGCGGGTATCTTGGAGCCGCTGCTCGACTACTACCTCTTTCGTAGTCACGACCGCAGCTTGGCATGGATGACCAAGGTAACCCGGTCCGTCCGGATGTTTCTTGAATACCTACAGTCCAATCCGGCGGAGCGCGATACTTATCGTCTGTTCCAGAACTTCGCCCAGAGGCTCTACACCGGCACGTTTGATCGGGCCACCGGCCTTGACCCCAGTGGCTTAAGCTGGGCGCCACGTTCACCGCGAGATGCGTCGCACATCATCACGCATCTCTCCGACTTTTTTGATTGGCTTGGGGAAGTGCGCCCTGAGACTGCCGCAGTGAATCCCCGCTATGCAGGCGGGGCTTTCGACCGGCAAACCGATGAGGCTGCATACCAGTACCGACGCAGCAAGGCGTTCCTTGGGCATATATGGGCGGCGAACTCGTCCTCCGCCCAGGCTGCATATCGCGTGCGAAGCCGACGCGCTCCGAATGTCGAAAAAGGCGATCCGCCGGCCTTCCCTGAGGAGCGCTTTGAGGAATTACTGCTGAAGGGTTTCTGCGCGGGTGGTCGTTATGACTATCGAAGCATGCTCATCACATTGCTGTTACACGGGGCGGGGTTTCGCGAATCCGAGCCTTTCCATCTCTTCATCCCCGACGTGTTTCCAGATCCAGCCAATCTGAAGCAGGCCAAGGTCCTGATTCACCATCCAAGCTACGGCTCCGCGCCTGCCGATTGGCGCGACAAACTTGGACGCCCGCGTAGAGGCAGCAGGGCGGAGTATCTCGCCCACCAGTTTGGCCTGGTGCCACGTACCGATCTGATGGATAGGCGGCACGCCGGCTGGAAGGGCGGCACCCATGACGCCGCGTACTACAAGCAAGCGTACTGGTTTCTGCCCGAGTATGGCGAGTGGTTCCTGCAACTCTGGCACCGCTATCTCGAGCAGGTCGCACGCGTCGAGCGTGGCCACCCCTTCGCCTTCATCAACCTGAACCGCGAGCCCGTCGGCGCCATGTACACGCTCACCCAGTACAACAAGGCCCATGCCGCAGCGTGCGAGCGCATCGGGCTCACGGTGAGCAAGGCGCTGGGCACAACGCCACACGGACACCGTCACGCCTACGGCCGGCGCCTTCGCAACGCTGGCATCGACAAGACGCTCATCCGCCGCTTCATGCATCACGCCTCGCTGGAGAGCCAGGAGGTCTATACGCAGGCGAATACCCGAGAGGCACTGGCCGCGCTGGAGGCGGCCGCGCAGCGATTGCGGGACAGGCACACCGGGACACCGTCCGCGTCCGGCCTGTTGCTGCCTGGCATCGAACTCAACGACTGAGGAACCCTTATGGCCGAAAAGAAGAAAGCGTATGCGCCCAAGGCACCTGCCACTCAAGCTCGCAACGGGAAAGGAGTGAGCCGCGACACGGATACCAACTTAGGCTGGGTCGAGCGCGACTATCCGCAGCTCTCAGCCTGGCGCGCGCTAGCAGTGGAATGGTTGAAGGGAGAGACAACGAACGTGGGTGACAAACTGCTCGGGTTGGTGGCGTTCGTGGAGCGCTACCTAATCCAGCAGGGGCTACCGCTCGACCCGGCATCTTTCCTGGCCTGCACCACCATCCTGCCTGAGTTCTACCGGACAGCCTGCCCCGATTCCCTGAAAGGTATCAAGTACAACAACTACATCCACGCCTTCCTGCACTTCGTGCTGCTGCGCGAGTTCAGCGAAATCGACGACCACGGCCGGCCGGTGGTCTCGCCGGCGTTTCGCAACCCCGTTTCCCGGATGTCCAATGGCGGTCTGCCGAAGCGCGACGAGAGCGTGCATTCGCCGCTGCCCTATGGTTACATCGACGAACTGCGGCAGATGCTCGCGGCGGGACCGCACTTCCGGGACTGGCAGTGGGCGCAGGCCGCCTTGGGCGTGGAAATCGGCCAGCGTGGGCGCGGTGCACCCGACTGGTTCGAAGTGGCCAAGGCACAGATAGACCGGAACGACCCGGACTGCGTGTGGCGCGAGCGGCCCCTCAAGAACGGAACTCGCTTGGAGATGTGGAGCCCGGTGCGGTGGGTTGCCCTGCTCGTGAAGCTCATCCTGCCGCTGCGCACCTTCCAGGTCCGCATGCTTGATTCGGGCGAAGCCGATACCTGGCGCTACGCGGCGGGCAACTGGTCATTGAATCCGAGCCGGCTCGCTCAGGGCAGTGAACGCCAGCCGCTGCAACAGGGCGTGTTTCGCCGCAATGACCCGCTCGCCGACGTCGGGGCGGTCTCGACAGTGCTCTACATCAACACCAACAAGACCGCCGACATCACCAAGTCCGGTTCCGAGAAGGGCTACGTGCTGCCGTGGTCCTTTGGCGGGCCGGTGCATCAGGATGTCTTCTACTGGCTGGAGAAGCTGCGCAACTGGCAGGCGAAGTACAACCCCGTCTCGCGGCGGACGTCCTGGACGGAACTCGATGGTCGTCACATGAAGGCAAAGAGCGAGGTGCAACTGGCGGGCTACCCGGATACCTGCTTCCTCTTCAGGATACCGGAGGCGGGAGACGGCGAACGTCATCGGCCTATCCGGAACAGGGGGCTGGACAGCTGCTGGTTCTCGCTGCTGGAAGCACTGGAACTGCGGCTGGCCGACCGAGGTGAAACCCATCACAACGGAGCGGCGATACGTTTCCTCCCGCCGCCGGAAGAACAGAACAATGGACTGACGACCCTCTTCCCCCTGCACAGCCTGCGCGTATCCCTCATCACCGCGCTGGCGCTCGAAGGCCAGGTGCCGTTCCCTATCCTGCAGAAACTCGTCGGCCACAGCCGCCTGCTGATGACCCTCTACTACACCAAGCCCGGCGCGACGCACATCCGCGACGTGCTGCTCGGTGCAGCGGAGCGGCTGGAAATGAACAAAGAGGCGAGCATCCAAAACTTCCTGCTCGACACCGAGCACGAAGAGTTGCTGCAAAAGGCCATCTGTAACAGCGTGCCCATCCTCGCCGCGGCCGTCCCGCAGCATCCGGCCGCGCGCAACCCGGCGGGCTGGATGCCCATGCACCACGGCCTGTGTCTCGTCGGCGGCAACACCAGCGAGGTCGAGGATAACAGTGTTGTGGGTGGCTGCTACAACGGCGGCTCGAACATTGGCTCACTCTCGGCTCCCAAGTATGGACCTGTTCCGGGCGGCAGCCGCAACTGCGTGCGCTGCCGCTGGTTCGTGACCGAGCCGCACCACCTACCGGCGCTCGTTGCCCAGTTCAACACGCTCGCCTATCACTTCGACGAGGCGCGCAACGCCTGTCTCGCGCACGAGAACACGCTGCAAGACCTAAAGAGGCAAAAGGCGGACGCCGAGGATGCTGGCCAGCCATTCTCCAGGCTCGACGCCTGCCGGCAGGCTGAGCGGGTGTGGGAGAGCGCCATAAAGCGCTTCAGCGACCTCGCCGAAGACCTGGTGGCCTGCTGGCGTCTCATCGAACGCTGCAAGGCGGCGCTCGACGCGCCGCAAGGCTCCGGCACGGAGTTGGTGGCCGCCGGCACGGGGGGCGACGTACAGGTCGCCTTCGAGGAAACGGAGTCGGAGCTGCTGCAACTTGCGGGCGTCTGCGAAAACGTCGAGGTCTACCCCGACCTCGAGCCGGGAAAGGCGGTGTTCCGCCGTAGCCAGTTGCTCGACGCGGTGCTCTACCGCGACGACCTGCCGCCCGTGTTCATGCTGTTGAGTGAACAGGAGCAACTGCTCGCCGGCAACGCCTTCCTGCGCCGCCTTGCCCAGCAGATGAACCCGGAGAATCCCGCGTTGGGCCAGCGCCAAGTCATTCGCCTGATGGATGCAGGCTTGAGCCTCAGCCAGCACTTCGACCTAGACCTCACCTCACTTCTGCCTCCTGCCCACCCCGCTGGACGTCAGGTCCTCTCAGGAGATGAAGCATGAATGGTGCGACCGACATCCACCCGGACGCGGTGCTGGAGTCGCTGCTCGCCAAGGGCGGGCGCTCAAACCGGCGCACAAATCTGGCAAAGATGCACGATCTCTGCCGCAGGCAGCACGAGACGGGCTCGCGCGACTTCTCTCTGCCGGCCGTCGGGCGCCTGGCAGAAGCCGAAGGCATCATGAAGGGGCGTGCCCTCTACAACGCCCAGTCGACGGACTACAAGGCACTGATTGAAGCCTGGGCCGCCTACGTCGGGCCACCCGAGCCCAAGCCGCCGAAGACGCTCGCGAGCCACGAATACCTGATGCGCATCGAGGACCCGGCGATCCGCTCCATCATGCAGGCCATCATTGCTGAGCGCGACAAGCTCAAGGCGCAGCTCAACGTGCTGAAGGCCAACACCCAGGTGACTGTGGACCGGCGCCCGCTGGGCGCGACGATCACAGCCGCGCCCGGAGCGCAGCCGGTGACCGTACTTGCCATGGCCGCGCAGCTCACGCCTTCCGAGCGCGAAGCCTTGTGGAAAGCGGTGTCAGCCGATTACCTCGAGGAATGGGGACTGCGGGAAGGCAGCCACGGCGAAATCGTCAACGCGCGCGGCCGGACAGTGTTTGAGGTGGGGTTCGCGCGGGCGATTCGAAAAGTGCTTGCGTAGGCAAAGCAAAAATTAAAGGGGAACAACATGAGTGTGGCTTATTACCTTGCCTGCATTGAATCTAGGCAGTATGTGTGGGTCGGGGCACTAGTTTCGAACTGCCAAGCAATGCCGGAAGGGCAGGCCGGCGCGATATCGCGATTTGCGCTGGCCCATCGTGGCAAGCCGCTGGTTGTGGTGAGTGATACCCATCCTATCCTTGATGATGGCAAGGAGTGGGAGGCGTCGCTTGGGAAATAACAGGCTCAAAGGGAACGCCACCAAACCCCCTGACGTACGAATTACGCAATAGGAAAAGCGCCAGCGTAATGGCTGGCGCTTGGAAGTTTCGGTGTATTACGATGTATTTATACATCGCAAGGCGTTGATGCTTAAAACACCGCCCTTACTGAATCCCCGGCCACTTGCTCGCGAACTATGTACCGTTAAGGTATAAGACC
>NZ_JBSIPA010000438.1:0-5341 GCF_053574605.1 Caballeronia sp. M23-90
GCCAGCGCCGCGCGGCCCGAAACGCCCGTAGTACGGGCCTCGGCGGCTCCTAAGGCCCAAGCGGCGACGCGAGTATAAAACGCGAGCTTTTACTCGTAACATTTCCGTACGGAACGCAAGGAGCGCTCCGCATCAACGGAGATCGACATGAGCACCATTACCACCAACGCAAATACCACCACCTCTGTCAGCACGGCAATGAAGCTCAATCACATGAGCTTCCCTTCGTCCGATGTCAGCGCCACGGCAACCTTCTTCGAAGCGCATCTGGGCTGCACTGTCGCCGGTCGCGGGGCGAGCTGGATCCTGAAACGCCCGGGCTTCGACATCGTGATCGAAGACGCCGGCGACCATCCGGTCGAGTGGCCCCACAACTTTCACATCGGCTTCGAACTGGCGACGCTCGACGAAGTTCGCGCGCTTCACGATCGGATGATCGCAGCGGGCGTCGGGATGAAAACCGGCGTGTTCAAGCACGAACGCGGCTCGCGGTTTTTCTGCGAAGTGCCGGGCGGTGTGCTGGTCGAAATCAACACGCGCTCGGATGCCGACGAGCAGTATCGCGGGACATTCGGCCTCTAGGCAGGATTGATACTTTTCACGACCTAATTTCGCCGAAAAAAGATATTGGACGTCTTACCGGTGGTCTCGCAAAATCCGGGTTTCCCTGCGGCCGATGAACCGGCCCGGGCGTAACACAGATTCGGATAACCACAATACAGAGGTACAGATGCCCCACTATCGATCACGCACATCGACTCATGGCCGCAACATGGCCGGCGCCCGCGCCCTGTGGCGCGCCACCGGCATGAAGGACGGCGACTTCGGCAAGCCCATCATTGCGGTCGTGAACTCGTTCACGCAGTTCGTGCCGGGCCATGTGCATCTGCGCGATCTCGGCGCGCTGGTCGCGAAGGAAATCGAAGCGGCCGGCGGCGTCGCGAAGGAATTCAACACCATCGCGGTGGACGACGGCATTGCCATGGGTCACGGCGGCATGCTGTATTCGCTGCCGTCGCGCGAACTGATCGCCGACTCGGTGGAGTACATGGTCAATGCGCACTGCGCCGACGCCATGGTCTGCATCTCCAATTGCGACAAGATCACGCCGGGCATGCTGATGGCCGCCATGCGCCTGAACATCCCGGTCGTGTTCGTCTCCGGCGGTCCGATGGAAGCCGGCAAGGTCAAATCGCCGACCGACGGTCAGGTGATCGCGAAGATCGACTTGATCGACGCAATGATCAAGGCCGCCGACTCGAAGGTGAGCGACGCCGAAGTGGCGGAGATCGAGCGCAACGCGTGCCCGACGTGCGGTTCGTGCTCGGGCATGTTCACCGCGAATTCGATGAACTGCCTGACCGAAGCAATCGGTCTGGCGTTGCCGGGCAACGGCACGATCGTCGCTACGCATGCATGGCGCAAGGGGCTGTTCGAACAGGCCGGGCGTCTCGTGGTGGATCTGTGCCGCCGTTATTACCAGGAAGAGGACGCATCGGTTTTGCCGCGCAGTATCGCGACCAAGCAGGCGTTCAAGAATGCCATGACGCTCGACGTCGCCATGGGCGGTTCGACCAACACCGTGCTGCATCTGCTGGCGGCCGCGCAGGAAGCCGGCGTCGATTTCACGATGTCCGATATCGACCGCATCTCGCGCAACGTGCCGTGTCTTTGCAAGGCGGCGCCCGCGACCGACAAGTACCACATCGAGGACGTGCATCGCGCGGGCGGGATTCCCGGCATTCTCGGCGAGCTCGCACGCGCCGGGCTGCTCGACCTCTCGTGCGGCAACGTGCATAGCGGGACGCTTGGCGACGCGATTGCGAAGTGGGACATCGCGGGCGGCGCGGGCGAAGAAGCGCAGAAGTTTTTCCGCGCGGCGCCTGGCGGCATTCCGACGACCGTAGCGTTCAGCCAGGAAGCGACCTTCGCCTCACTCGATACCGACCGCAAGACCGGCTGTATCCGCAGCAAGCAGGACGCGTATTCGAAGGACGGCGGCCTCGCCGTGCTGTACGGCAATCTGGCGGAGAAGGGGTGTATCGTCAAGACGGCGGGTGTCGATGAATCGCAATGGCTGTTCTCGGGTCGCGCACGCGTGTTCGAGAGCCAGGATGACGCCGTCGAAGCCATCCTGGGCGACCAGGTCGTGGCGGGTGACGTAGTCGTGATCCGTTACGAAGGTCCGAAGGGCGGTCCGGGCATGCAGGAAATGCTCTACCCCACGTCGTACCTGAAGTCGAAGGGCCTGGGCAAGAGCTGCGCGCTCTTCACCGATGGCCGGTTCTCCGGCGGTTCGTCGGGGCTCGTGATCGGGCATGCATCGCCGGAAGCGGCCGAAGGCGGCACGATCGGGCTGGTGGAAGAGGGCGATGTGATCGAGATCGATATCCCGAATCGCAAGATGCATCTGGCGGTACCGGATGCGGAACTGGCGCGCCGTCGCGAAGTCATGGAAGCACGCGGCGACAAGGCTTGGATGCCGGTGAATCGCGAGCGCGTGGTGTCGCTCGCGTTGCAGGCGTACGCGGCGCTTGCAACATCGGCCGATCGTGGTGCCGTGCGCGATCTGTCGCAACTCAAGCGCAAGTAAGCGCCGTCAGGGCTCCGTTGCGTGAAGACATTGGAGCCCGGCAATCGGAGCCCGAAGCCCGGCGCAAACATTCGAGGGCGGTTTAATCCACCCGCCGTCCTTCGACCGGATAGCCGGGATCGGTGTATCCCGGCGTCGATGTGTGTCCAGGCGGCACAAGACTGTCCACGAACGCCTCATCCCGGGCATCGAGCTTCAGGGTGAGCGCGTCCATGTAGCTGTCCCAGTGCGCTTCGGTGCGCGGTCCCGCGATCGTGGAACTGACGAACTTATTGTTCAGCACCCAGGCGAGCGCGAAGGCGATCGAATTCGTGCCGCGCTCGGCCGCATGAGCAGCGAGTTTCTGCGCAATTTCCAGCGACTCCGGCCGGAACTCGGTCTGGTGAATACGCTTGTCGCCGCGACCGGCACGGGAATCGTCCGGCGGCGCGGAATCCGCCTTGTACTTGCCGGTCAGCACACCGCGAGCGAGCGGGCTGTATGGCACGACACCCACCCCGTAATGCGCGGCGGCCGGAAATTGTTCGACCTCGGCCGTGCGATCCACCATGTTGTACAGCGGCTCGCTCGCGACCGGCCGGTCGATGCCGAGCTGATCCGCGAGACGAACGATCTCGGCGATCCGCCAGCCCTTGAAATTCGATAAACCGAAATACCGCACTTTCCCCTGGCGGATCAGGTCGCCGATGGCGCGCACGCCTTCTTCCAGCGGCGCGTCGAGCAGGGCGCGATGAAAGTAAAGGATATCGATGTAGTCTGTGTCGAGACGCTTGAGGCTCGCCTCGACGGACTGGATGATCCACTTGCGCGACTGGCCTTGTTCGTTGGGACCTTGCTGTGTCGGGTAGCCGAACTTCGTCGCCACGACCCAATTGTCGCGCTTGCCGGCTATCGCGCGACCGACCACCTCTTCGGAGCGTCCGGCATGATAGACGTCGGCGGTATCGATGAAGTTGATTCCCTGGTCGAATGCTTTGCTGATGATGCGTTTGGACGCCGGTTCGTCAGTCTCGCCACCGAACATCATTGCTCCGAGGCAGAGCGGTGAAACTTTAAGGGCACTTCGCCCCAGATAACGATAGTCCATGGGTCTCTCCGAATGAGTGGTTCATTGCAGATGATAAAGAGAGACATTTAATCGATAAAGGCCCATAAACGGCATGCCCTCATGAACGTGGTTCATGAATGAACGGGTGACATTCATTTGCTGTGACGCAGGGCGTCGATGATCAACGACATCGCACGCGAGGACTGGCGGCGGCTTGCGTAATAAGCATGCAAGCCGGGGAACGTAGGACTCCAGTCCTCCAGCACCCATTGAAGACGGCCGGCTGCGATGTGGGGTTGCACGATATCGGCTGGAAGGTACGCCAGGCCGTAACCGGCTAACGCGGCGTCGAGCATCTGATAGGTTCCGTTGAACGCGAGTTGACCTTCAACACGCACCTGGACCTCGCGCGCCCCTTTTTTAAGCTCCCATGCGTAGAACGAACCATGCGTGGGCAACCGCAGGTTGATGCAGTCATGCGCAGTCAGGTCCTGGGGTTTTGCAGGCGGCTTGCGGTTTTTCAGGTACGCGGGAGAACCGACGATCCCCATGCGCATGTCCGGCGCAATGCGCACGGCGATCATGTCCTTGGCGACCTGATTGCCGTTGCGGATACCAATGTCGTAACGATCCGCGACGATATCGGACAGACCGTAGTCGGTGATGATCTCGACCTTGATATCCGGATACTTCTTCAGAACCTTCGACAGCTTCGGCCAGAGCACCGTGCGGGTCGAGTGATCGGTCGCCGTGATGCGGATGGTTCCTGCCGGCTTGTCTCTGAGTTCCGTGACCGCTTTCAATTCGGTCTCGATCTCGTCGAATCGCGGCGCGACGGTATTGAGCAGCCGTTCTCCCGCTTCGGTCGGCGAAACGCTGCGGGTCGTCCGAGTGAGCAGCCGGACGCCGAGCCGCGTTTCCAGCGCTCTGATCGTATGGCTGAGCGCCGATTGCGACACGCCCATTTGAGCCGCCGCTTTAGTGAAACTCTGCGCGCGCGCGACGGTGATGAAGGCGAGCAGGTCATTGAAATTTTCACGGGGCATTGATGAATCCGGCTCATGGGTGTTTGCGGATTCTACCGGCTAGTCATGATCGTCGGCGGCCGCATCACTTGAAGGTTCGATAGGAAACGCGGCGGGTGAAAAGATACGTCAAAGCCCCAAACAAACCGCCCCGGCCGCGACGACCAGGCACGCCAGCCAGCGCTTCGCACTGACCGTTTCGCGCAGAAACACACGCCCTATCAGCACCGCGAACACTACGCTGGTCTCGCGCAACGCCGATACCGCGCCCATGGCGCCCGACTGCATCGCCCAGATCACGATGCCGTACGCCGCGATGGACACAAGGCCGCCCCCGATCGATGACACGACCGCCGCTGTCGCATCGCGTACTGGTGCCCAGAGTGCAGTGACCCCGCGCATTGCGATGAACAGCACGGGCATCAGCCAGTAGAACAGGAACATCCACACGGTGTAGGTGAGTGGCTCGCCGCTGGACGAGCGCACGCCGATACCATCGACCACCGTATAAAGCGCGATTGTTGCGCCGGTCATCAGCGCGTCCGCCACGCCCGCCCGCGAAACTTTCCCGCCTTCCAGCGCAAGCGCGATGATCCCGCTTGAGATCAATACGACCCCGAACACGTGCAGCGGCCCGATCGCCTCATGCGCGAACAGCGCCGCGCCGAGCGTCAA
>NZ_JBSIPA010000439.1:0-5338 GCF_053574605.1 Caballeronia sp. M23-90
CAAGGAACGCAATAAGCCGGCCACGTCACGCAACGGGCTTGACTTTTTGCGGCGTTCCTCCAGCGGCCGCGCCGGTTCGCCTTCGAAGTCGATCAGGAATGCATCGCCTTGCGCCATCAGGACCTGGACAAGGAACGCAATAAGCCGGCCACGTCACGCAACGGGCTTGACTTTTTGCGGCGTTCCTCCAGCGGCCGCGCCGGTTCGCCTTCGAAGTCGATCAGGAATGCATCGCCTTGCGCCATCAGGACCTGGCCCAGGTGGAAGTCGCCGTGAATCCGGATACGCAGCGCGTTGGCGCTTTCCGGCACCAGTTTCTGCACGGCTGCGAGCAACAGATCGCGGCGATCGAGCAGGCTCTGCGCGAGTTCGCGATCATGCTCGCTGAAGTCGCGGATCTTGGCGCCGAGGATATCGAGCGCGGTGACGAGCAGCGTATGCGTGCCGTCGTTCCATGCGCGCACATCTTCCTTCGATGCCGTCTCGGGCGCGAACGCCGGATCGTCGGACGGCGATGCGAGCGCGACGTGCAGTTCGCCCAGACGACGCCCGATGATCCCCGCAATCGTCCGGTATCCCTCGATGCCTTGCATCTCCTTCTCGCGATCCATCGAATGGTCTTCGGTGTCCACTGCCAGCGCGAGTTCATCGACGGTGCGGCGCAGATAATCGAGCGCATAGTTCCAGGCATCGCCCTGGTTATCGATGAACCCCTGCAAGATGCAGAGCGTGTGCGGCACGCCTTCCGGATCGACGCGCACGACTTCGCCGAACAGCGGACCGGTGTTCGCATAGCCGAGCTTCGTCAGGTAGCGGCTCATCTCGGCTTCCGGATGGATGCCGCCAACGAGGCGCCGCACGAGCTTCAGCACGACCTGGTCGCCAATCACGAGCGAGCTGTTGCTCTGCTCGGCGGCAAGCCAACGAATCTCGGGCAGCGGTTCGCCCGGCTTGAAATTGAAGTTCAGCGCATCCAGACGTTCGGTCGGGATGAAGCGGATCTCGCTCTTTTGCACGGTCGGTACAACAGCGCGTTCCTTGAGCTTGCGCAGCACGCCATACGTAAATGTCGGGACCGCGAAGGCGTCGGTGATATGGCCCATGTTGCGGCTCTGGCGCACACGAGCCAGCGCCAATTGCATGTAGAGCGGCGACGTCGTTTCCGTGCCCCACGCAATCGTCAGCGGCAACACATAGCGTTCGGTGTGATCGCCAACATCGGCTTCCACTTCGGTGAACGCGAACCCGGCTTCGGGGATCGTGGTCAACGCGGCAAGGCGCACGCGCTTCAACGTCTGGTCCTTCGATGCAAACCAGCGCCGCTTGCTCAAGTAAGACGGCAGCACTTCGGATTCGAGCAGGCGCACATTCTCCGGCGTCGGGCCGGTCTGCCCGGCGCGAATCACCATGGTCACGAACTCGGGCAATTGCTCCGATGGCGCCTGGCTCCATGCCGGACGCTGATTGCCCGGGCAAAGCTGGAACCACAGGAAGCCATACGGCGGGAACGTCAGCAGATACGTCAACTGGCCGATGGGCGGAAACGCGGAATCGGCCGTCATTTCCAGCGGCACCGACCCGGCGTATTCGGACAGGTCGAGTTCGACGGCTTGCGGCGCACGCGAAAGATTCGCGACACACAAGATGGGCGGTTCGCCTTCGATCTCGCGGATATACGCCAGGATCTTGCGATTGTTCGGGCGCAGGAAGCGGATCGTGCCACGGCCGAATGCATGTTTCGCGCGACGCACGGCGAGCATCTTGCGCGTCCAGTTGAGCAGCGAGTGCGGATCGCGGCTTTGCGATTCCACGTTGATCGCGTCGTAACCGTAGAGCGAACCCATCACCGGCGGCAACACGAGCTGTTCCGGATCAGCGCGCGAAAACCCGCCGTTCCTGTCCGATGACCACTGCATCGGCGTACGCACGCCGTCACGATCGCCCAGGTGGATGTTGTCGCCCATGCCGAGTTCGTCGCCGTAATAGATCACGGGCGTACCGGGCATGGACAGCAGCAGCGAATTGATCAGCTCGATACGGCGGCGATCCCGTTCCATCAGCGGCGCAAGACGACGGCGAATGCCGAGGTTCAGGCGCGCGCGGCGATCGCTTGCATACGTGTTCCACAAATAATCGCGCTCCGAATCGGTCACCATTTCGAGCGTGAGTTCATCGTGATTGCGCAGGAAAATCGCCCATTGATTGGTCGGCGCGAGATCCGGCGTCTGACGCATGATGTCGGTGATCGGGAAGCGGTCCTCGCTCGCAATCGACATGTAGATGCGCGGCATCAGCGGGAAGTGGAAGGCCATGTGGCATTCGTCTTCATCGCCGAAATACTCTTTCACGTCTTCTGGCCATTGATTCGCCTCGGCCAGCAACATGCGGTTCGGATATTCCTTGTCGATGGTCGCGCGGATCGTCTTCAGGATTGCGTGCGTCTCGGGCAGGTTCTCGTTGTTCGTGCCTTCGCGTTCCACGAGATACGGCACGGCATCCAGCCGCAGACCGTCGATACCCATATCCAGCCAGAAGCGCATAACGGACAGCACTTCCTTCAGCACGGCGGGGTTGTCGAAGTTCAGGTCGGGCTGGTGGTTGAAGAACCGGTGCCAGTAGTACTGTCCCGCAACAGGATCGTGCGTCCAGTTGGACGGCTCGGAATCAATGAAGATGATCCGCGTGTCTTCGTACTTCTTGTCGGTATCCGACCAGACATAGTAATTGCGATGGTTCGAGCCGGGCTTTGCAAGCCGGGCGCGCTGGAACCACGGGTGTTGATCGGAGGTATGGTTGATGACCAGTTCCGTCACCACGCGAATGCCGCGTGCGTGCGCTTCCTGAATGAAGCGCTTGACGTCGGCGAGCGTGCCGTAATCGGGATGCACGTTGCGATAATCCGCGATGTCATAACCGTCGTCGCGTCGTGGCGATGGATAGAACGGCAGCAGCCAGATGCAATCCACGCCGAGTTCCGCGATGTAATCGAGTTTGGCCAGCAGGCCTGGAAAATCGCCGATGCCGTCGTTGTTGGCATCGAAGAAGGACTTGATGTGGATTTGATAGATGATCGCGTCTTTGTACCAGAGCGGATCGTTGCTGAGAGTCGAATTCTTGTTGCGCTTCACGTGTCGCTCCTTGAGCCGGTGAGGTGCGTCAGGCGCACTGCTACCGGCTGTGTGAGTTGTTCTGTGCCACGTCGGCCGATGCCTTCGTGATGATCGCCTGCGCGCCGTTCAAAGGCACGCAGGCGCTTTGACTTCAGGCTGTGGTGTCCTTGCGAGGCAGGCCCCACGTCGGTGCGATTCTCCAGATCGCAAACGGCCGCGTATTGGGATCGAGTTGAATGTGCTGCCGTCGGCCGCGCCATTCAAAACGTTCGCCCGTCATCTGGTCTTCCACGGCCAGCGCGTCCCACTCCTGAACCCCCCAGTCGCTCAGCGTCTTCCACGGCAGTTCAATGTCCGCGCCTTGCTCGTTGAACGGATCGAGGTTGATTGCAACCAGCACCACGTTGTCGCGTGCGGCATTGGCCTTTTCGAAGAAGAGAATGTTTTCGTTGTGGGCGGTCAGGAAGTTGACGCCGAGGTGCGAATGCAACGCCGGATTCGCCTTGCGGATACGGTTGAGCGCCGTGATCTCCCCGACGATATTCCCTGGCCGGTTCCAGTCCCACGCGCGAATCTGATACTTTTCAGAGTCCAGATATTCCTCGCTGTTCGGCAACGCGGCGGCTTCGCACAATTCGAAACCGCTGTACACGCCCCAGAGTCCCGAGAGCGTGGCCGCGAGTGCGGCACGAATCACAAACCCGGCGCGGCCCGAACGCTGTAGGAAACGCGGGTTGATATCGGGCGTATTGACGAAGAAGTTCGGACGGAAGAATTCCTTCGCGTCGGTCTGCGTCAGGTCGTGCATGTATTCCACGAAATCGCGCTTCGACTCACGCCACGTAAAGTACGTGTAGGACTGCGAGAAGCCGAGCTTGGCGAGGCGGTTCATCACGCGCGGACGCGTGAACGCTTCGGCCAGGAACATGACGTCGGGATGACGCGCACGCACGTCGCCGATCACCCATTCCCAGAACGGCATAGGTTTGGTGTGCGGGTTGTCGACGCGGAAAATCTTCACGCCCGCCGCGATCCAGAACAGGAACACGTCACGCAGCGAAAGCCACAACTCGGGTTTCGCGTCCTTCGCATAGAAGTCCGGATTCACGATGTCCTGATACTTCTTCGGCGGATTTTCGGCGTACCGCAAGGTGCCGTCAGGACGCCATGCGAACCATGTAGGGTGTTCCTTCAGCCACGGATGATCCGGCGAGCACTGCACCGCGAAATCGAGCGCGATTTCCAGGCCGTGCGCACGCGCTGCATCGAGCATGCGCTTGAAGTCATCCAGATTGCCGAGTTCCGGATGCACCGCGTCGTGACCGCCTTGCTTGCCGCCGATGGCGTAGGGGCTGCCCACATCGCCGGGCTGGGCCGTGAGCGTATTGTTCTTGCCTTTGCGGTTCGCAATGCCAATCGGGTTGATCGGCGGGAAGTACAGCACGTCAAAGCCCATCTCGCGGATGCGCGGCATCTTGCCGATTACATCGATAAACGTGCCGTGACGGTTTTCATCGTCGCTCATGGAGCGCGGGAAGATCTCGTACCAGCTTGCAAAGCGCGCGGCGGCGCGTTCGGCGTCGATCCGGTACGTCACCGGATCGCGCGACAGGAACGGACGATGCCGCGCCGCTTCGATGGCCTGCGCCGTTTCCGGCGACAAAGCCAGCGCGAGACGTGTCTCGCCATCGGCTTTCGCGAACTGCTTGACGATGCCTTCCAGCGGTTCCGTTTGCGACCCTTCAGTTGTCTTCACTTCGGCGAGGATCAACGCGAACAGGTGCCGCAACTCCTCGAGTTCCAGTTCGACGGTCTGCTCGGCCTTGAGCTTTTTCTGCATGTGATCGATGAGCGATGCAAAGTCGTCGCGCCACGCAATCACCGTGAATTCATGCCGGCCGAGCCGGTCGAGCGGAATGCTGGTCGTCCACAAGTCGTTGCCAAGCGGAATGACCGGAAGCATCTTGGCTTCGTGCCAGTCGGTTTCATCGGCGGCGCGCCACTGCACGGCAGCCGCGATCTTGTCGTGCCCTTCCGCGAAGATAGCAGCCGTGATTTCGGCGGCTTCGCCCACAATCCGCTTCGCCGGGAAGCGCCCGTGATCCACCGACGGCTCCACGCTTTCGATCATCACGCGCGGGGCGACCAGCGCCTCGTTCACCGATTTTTTATCGGCGGATTTCGCGCCGCGTTTGACCTGGGGCTGCGCGAGCAGGATCGGCGGCTCA
>NZ_JBSIPA010000043.1:0-24995 GCF_053574605.1 Caballeronia sp. M23-90
TCGCCGAATGCTGGCTTCCCGGATGATCACCGGCGCTGCGCGCCAGCATTCGGCGGGCGTGTGGCGACACAAGCGCCATGATGGCGTCGAGGTCAGCGCCGACATCTCATCGCATGCGCTGACGTATTCGGGGCAGCCAGGCATCTTCATGCTGGCCAACGACGTCACCGACCGGATCAACGCGGAGACCGAAGCGCGGCGCTCGAAGCAGATGCTGGAATCGCTTATCGACAACATCCCGCAGCGCATTTTCTGGAAGGATCTCGATTCGCGCTATCTGGGCTGCAACTCCGCGTTTGCCCGCGATGCCGGGCTCGCCAGCAAGGAACAGGTCGTCGGCATGACCGATTGCGCGTTGCCGTGGGCCGCGTCCGGCAAACTGCTTCGCGCCGAGGACAATCTGGTTATCGCGACCGGGCAGCCGGTCATGAATCAGGAACGGGATTTTTTTGTCGGCGGCGAGTTGCGGACGTCGTTGACGAGCAAGCTGCCGTTACTCGACGGGGCGGGACGGATCATCGGCGTGCTGGGTTCCTACGACGACATTACCGGCCGCAAGCGCTCTGAACTTGCGCTGCGCCTGCAAAGCCGGGCACTCGACGCGTGCGTGAACGCCGTGCTGATCACTTCGACGACTGCCAAGGGCAACGTGATCGAATATGCGAATCCGGCGTTCAAGCGCATCACGGGTTACGACCCGACGGATATCGTCGGCCGGGATTGCCGTTTCCTGCAGCGCGAGGATCTCGAACAGGAAGGGCTCAACGCGATCCGCGCGGGTCTCGCTGCGAACCGCGAAGTAAGCGCGGTACTGCGAAATTATCGAAAAGACGGCGTGCTGTTCTGGAATCAGCTTCTGGTCGCGCCCGTACCCGATGCAAACGGGCAAACGACGCATCACGTGGGCGTGATCAACGACGTCACCGAAGTCATCCGATACCAGGAACAGCTCGAATATCAGGCCAACTACGACGCTCTTACGCGCCTGCCCAACCGCAATTTGCTGCGCGACCGGCTGCAGGACGCGATCGAGCGCGCGCGTGCTGGCGACACGACGCTCGCGGTGGTTTTCGTCGATCTCGATGGCTTCAAGAACGTCAATGACAGTCTCGGGCACAGCATGGGTGATCGTCTGCTGTCCGTGGTCGCCGAGCGGCTTGCGCGGTGCGGCCGTACGGGCGACACCATCGCACGTCACGGCGGCGACGAGTTCGTCGCGGTGCTGCCCGACATTGCGTGCGAGAGCGCGCTGATCAGATGGATGGAGCGCGTGCGCAGCGCGATTTCAGACCCGGTATGGCTCGACGGAACGGAGCTGTACGTGGGCTGCAGCATGGGCGCTAGCCTCTTCCCGCAAGACGGCGCGGACGCCGAGACCGTGCTCAAGAAAGCGGATCTGGCGATGTATCGCGCGAAGGACATGGGGCGCAACACCTACCAGTTCTATCAGCCTGAAATGAACGCGAATGTGGGCGCGCGAATGAACGTCGAACTGCGTTTGCGGCGTGCGTTGCGCGATGGCGAATTCCTGCTGCACTACCAGCCTCAAGTCGATCTCAAGACCGGCGATGTCGTCGGCATGGAGGCCCTTGTCCGCTGGATGGACCCGGAGTTCGGGCTGGTATCGCCGAATTCGTTCATTCCCATCGCGGAAGAATGCGGGCTGATCGGGCCATTGGCCGAGTGGGTATTGCGCGAAGCGTGCCGGCAAAACAAGGCGTGGCAGGAGGAAGGCTTGCCGGTCGTGCGGATGTCGGTGAATTTGTCGGCGCGGCAGTTCCAGCAGCGCGACATCCGGGAACTGGTGACGTCGGTGTTGACCGAGACGGGGCTCGAGCCAAAGTTCCTGGAGCTGGAGCTGACCGAAAGCGCAATCATGCACAACGCTAATGAAGCGGTGACCACTTTGTCCGATCTGGCGGCGCTCGGTGTTGGGATCGCCATCGACGACTTCGGCACCGGGTATTCAAGTCTCGCTTATCTCAAGCGTTTTCCGGTGCACCGGCTGAAGATCGACCGCTCGTTCGTTGCGGATATCGGCACGCCGAGCGGCAACGAGACCATCACGTCGGCGATCATCGCGCTCGCGCATTCGCTCGAATTGCAGGTGATCGCAGAGGGCGTGGAAACGTCGGCGCAGCTTGATTTCCTGATTGCCCGCGACTGCGACGAAATGCAGGGCTTTTTCTTCTCGGCGCCGCTGCCGGCCGAGGATATCCCCGGGCTCTTGCACAACAGCCACAAGTGGACCGCCGCGCGCAACGGAACGCCCGGCAGCGTGGGTCAGTCGAGGGCCGGCAAGGCGCGCGGACGCCGGTCGCTGTCGGTCGCCACATAAGTCAGCGTCGCTTCGGTCACCTTGACGACGTCTTGCGCGAGGCTCATGCGCTGCGCGTAGACCTCGACGGAAACCGTCACCGAGGTATTCCCCGTCTTCACGATATCCGTATAAAAGCTCAGCAGGTCGCCCACGAAGACGGGCTGCTTGAATACGAATGAATTGACGGAGATGGTCGCCACGCGCCCGTTCGCGCGCCGGCTCGCCGGGATCGATCCGGCTATGTCCACCTGCGCCATGATCCAGCCGCCGAAGACATCGCCGTGGACGTTGGCATCGGACGGTTGCGGCACTACGCGCAGTGCGACCGGCTTGTTCGGGAGTTGCAAAGAATCGGTCACGAGCTTGAGTTCCATGAAAAAGGTGGCGCTTTCGCGTTCCGGCTGTAAAGCGCGCCGTTGCGCCTTCTGCGACAATGCAGGATTAAACGATGTTGCCCCGCGCATGAGCGATCTTGACTCGTTTAGCGGGCTTTTAGCACCGAGTGCTACGCCCGCTTTACCAGCCGGCCGCGCGGGGTAATCATCGAATTGTACGGGAAAGCCCGCATTCTGAGACGGGCGCCCGCCCCCGATACATCCTGTGTCCAGCGTCGTTTCAGTATGCGGCGCGGACCTCTGCAGACCTCGAATCCATGCGCCGCAATTCGCCCTCCGAACCTGTTCCCCTTGCCAAAGGTCCGCGCAACGACTGGCAGACCATTCGCTCGCTGCTGCCGTACCTGACCACGTACAAATGGCGCGTGGCGTTTGCACTCACGTGCCTGATCGGCGCGAAGGTGGCGAACCTGGGCGTGCCGATCGTGATGAAGAAGGTCATCGACAGCCTCAGTTCCATCCAGCATCTGACCGCGCTCGGACGCGCGCAGGATTCGGCGGCGATCATCCTGATCAGCGGCGTGGGATTGCTCGTGGTGGCATATGCAATTGTGCGTCTGTCGACGTCGCTTTTCACCGAATTGCGCGAGATCCTGTTTGCGAAGGTCACCGAAAGCGCCGTGCGGCAGCTTGCGCTGAAGGTATTCCGGCACCTGCATTCGTTGTCGCTGCGGTTTCATCTCGAACGGCAGACCGGCGGCATGTCGCGCGATATTGAACGCGGCACGCGCGGCATTCAGCAACTCGTTTCTTATTCGCTTTACAGCATCCTGCCGACGCTCGTTGAAGTCGGCCTCGTGCTCGGCTTTTTTGTGACGAAGTACGAAGCGTATTACGCCGTCGTCACGCTGATTGCGCTCGCCACGTACGTGGTCTTCACGATCAAGCTCACCGAATGGCGCACGCATTTTCGCCGCACCATGAACGAGCTCGATTCAAGGGCGAATTCACGCGCTATCGATTCGTTGTTGAACTACGAAACCGTGAAGTACTTCGGCAACGAGGAATGGGAAGCGCAGCGTTACGACGAAAATCTGCTTCGATACCGCGCGGCGGCGATCCGCTCGCAACGGTCCTTGTCGGTGCTCAACTTCGGACAGCAGTTCATTATCGGCACGGGACTCGTGTTCATCTTGTGGCGCGCAACGCAAGGCGTGATTGCAGGACGCCTCACGCTCGGCGATCTCGTGCTGATCAACACGTTCATGCTGCAGCTTTATATTCCGCTGAATTTCCTCGGCGTGGTGTATCGCGAACTCAAGCAGAGTCTCACGGACATGGACCGCATGTTCACGCTGCTTGGCGCCGGTCGGGAAGTGCCCGACGCGCCCGACGCGCTGCCGCTTGCCGTCAACGGTGCGCAAGTGCGCTTCGAAAACGTGAGCTTTTCCTACGAGAGTTCGCGGCAGATCCTGCGTGACGTGGACTTCACCATTCCCGCAGGGACCACGACTGCGGTGGTCGGCCACAGCGGTTCAGGCAAGTCGACGCTTGGCCGATTGCTCTTTCGTTTCTATGATCTGGAGCGCGAGCAAGGCGGACGGATTCTGCTCGATGGCCAGGACATTCGCGACGTCACGCAGGATTCACTGCGCGCGGCGATTGGGATCGTGCCGCAGGATACGGTGCTCTTCAACGATTCGATCTACTACAACATTGCGTATGGCCGGCCATCGGCTTCGCGCGATGAAGTGATCGCGGCGGCGCGCGCAGCGCATATTCATGATTTCATCGAAAGCTTGCCGGCCGGGTACGAAACACCGGTCGGTGAGCGCGGGCTGAAATTGTCGGGTGGCGAGAAGCAGCGCGTGGCGATTGCGCGGACGCTGTTGAAGAACCCGCCGCTCCTCATCTTCGACGAAGCCACGTCCGCGCTCGA
This sequence comes from Caballeronia sp. M23-90, assembly GCF_053574605.1. Lineage (NCBI taxonomy): Bacteria > Pseudomonadati > Pseudomonadota > Betaproteobacteria > Burkholderiales > Burkholderiaceae > Caballeronia > Caballeronia sp. M23-90. The sequence goes on from NZ_JBSIPA010000043.1 coordinate 4,595, forward strand.
TTCGAAATCCGAACGCGCAATCCAGCATGAACTCGATCTGATCGCACGGGAACGTACGACGCTGATCATCGCGCACCGGTTGTCGACGGTCGTGCATGCGCAGCAGATCATCGTGATGGATCACGGACGCATTGTGGAGCGCGGGACGCACGCGGAGCTGGTGCGTGCAGGAGGGCTGTTTGCGCAGATGTGGGCGTTGCAGCAGCAGAAGGCGGCGGAGCCGGCGGACTCCATAGAAGCGGTGCGGGCATGAAAAAAAGCGTCGATGCCGGCGAAAGGCATCGACGCTTCTTGGTTTGGGCTGCTTGACGTTATTCCGTGGCGTGCACCAGCGTGCCGGAACCGCCCGGCCCAACGCCGACCATTTCCGGCGATGCCCACGTAAGCCACTGCGTACGCAGCGCCAGCAGGAAGCCGAACGCGAACACGGCCAGCACGCCGAACGTCGCGAAGCCCATTTGATAGCTTCCGGTACTTTCCCTCGCCATCCCCATGATCACGGGCAGATAGAACCCGCCAATCCCGCCCGCAGCGCCAACAATTCCGGATAACAATCCCGTTTTGCCTTTCCACCTTTGCGGCACGAGCTGGAACGTCGAGCCATTGCCAAGCCCGAAGCACAGATAAAGGCAAACCAGCAACGCTATACCGCCCGCCACCGGCGGCATCCAGATAGCAAAAGCGAAATCAGCCGCCGCGATCACAGCAAGCAAGACGAGCAGCGCACGCACGCCCGTGACGCGATCGGCAAGATACCCGCCAAACGGCCGCACAATAGCGCCGAGCGCTGCGAGCATCGCCATGAAGAGGCCGGCTTCGATCTTCGGCATTTGATAAAGATTGGTCAGCAGCAACGTCACATACGAAGACATGCCGACAAACCCGCCGAACGTGATGCTGTAGATCAGCATGACGACCCACGTATCGCGCTCGCCAAGCACCGCGCGATAATGTTTCGGCAACACGGCAATGGCGAGCAACGCGCCCAGCACCGGCAACAACAGGACGCCCGTGCGTCCCCCGCCGAACACGCCGCCATACACCGCCAGCACCAGGGCGATCAAACCGGCTAACGTGATCCCGAAGCTGACCATCGCGCGCGAGGTGCTGCCGCTTTTCACCCCGCTATCCGATGCCCACGCAAACAACGCAATTGCCGTGATGGCGAGCAGGGGCAATGCGGCGGCGGTCGCCATCTTCCAGCCGAAGGCATCGGCGAGATGGGGGAAAAGGAAACCGTCGAGCACCGCGCCGATATTGCCCGCCGCAGCCAGCCCGAGAACCAGGCCCTGGACTTTCGGCGGATAGTTGCTGCCGGCCATCGGCAACGCAACTGCGAAGCTTGCGCCGCCCATGCCGAGAAACACGCCGAGAACCAGCAGCAGCGAATACGACGGTGTGCCCGACAACAGCGGCAGCACGATCGTCGGAACGGATGAAAGCAGCACGCCCATTAGCGCGACACGGCGGCCATCGGTAGATTGATACAGGTTGCCGAGCGTCACGCGCAGGATCGCGGCGGCGAGCACCGGCACCGCGACGAGGAAGCCTTGCTGCGCGGCGGTCATTGTGATGTCTTTGCTGATGAATGGTGCGAGCGGACCGTAGAGCACCCAGACGGTGAAGCCGGTATCGAAGTAGAGGAAGCACGCAACCAGCGAACGCCAGTTGCCGCTCTTCAGGGATGTGATCAGGTTTTTCATCGGGTCCTCGGAGTGGGACTGCAACGCGGAGCCGACGAGAATTTGCAAGCATCATGCCAATCAGATCCATCTTTTCAGCCAATGTCTCCAGAACGTATGTCAGCGCGCCTCAGCGTTTTGATCTGTCCCAATCGCCCTACCAATCGCACGCAACACCACGCACCGATACCACTTCCCCGCAGCACCGCCCATGTGCGGCCAGCGTGACAATGGTGCGAACCGTTCATGCGCAACGGTAAAATGCCGATGCGTCCCTGAACGCACCCCAACCAGCCCCAAGGCGCAGCATGGAACTGAAATGGCTCGAAGATTTCGTCTCCCTTGCGGAGACGCGTAGTTTCAGCCGGTCGGCCGAAATGCGGCATATCACGCAACCGGCGTTCTCGCGCCGCATCCAGGCGCTCGAAGCGTGGCTCGGCACGGACCTGATCGACCGGTCGGTGTATCCGACGCGCCTGACGCAGGCCGGACAGGTCTTCTACGAACAAGCCCTCGCGATGCTTTCTCAGTTTCACGAAGCACGCACGCTTTTGCGCGGACAGACCGGTGTGCCCGATGCAACCATCGACTTCGCGGTTCCGCACACGCTTTCGCTGACCTATTTCCCACGATGGCTGCAGCACATCGAAGCGCGGCTCGGGCGCATCAACACGCGTTTGCGCGCGCTCAACGTGCACGACGCGGTGTTATCGCTGGTGGAAGGCGGCTGCGATCTGGTGATGGGCTATCACCATCCGAGCCACCCGGTCGCGCTCGATCCCGCGCGCTACGACATGCTCACGCTGGGCGCCGAATTGATCAGCCCGTTTTCATCGGTGAATAAAGGCGGACGGGCGCGATATGTCTTGCCCGGCGCCGCCGATGCCCTCATCCCGTATCTCTCGTACACGCCCAACGCCTACCTTGGACGGATGACGGAGGTGATCATCGCGACATCGCCGGCGCGGCTGTACCTTGAAAAAGTCTACGAAACCGATATGGCCGAAGGGCTCAAGGCCATGACCCTCGCCGGCCACGGCGTGGCGTTCCTGCCGCACAGCGCGGTCGCCAATGAAGTCGATGAAGGCCTCCTGATCCGTCTGGACCGTGGAACGCGCGGCACGCCCGCCGGTCAATTCACGCTGACCATGGAAATCCGTTTGTATCGTGACAAGATGGCGTCAAAAGGCGATGACCCGCGCCAGGCGCTGATGCGAAATCTCTGGGAAGCGGTCGGGGAGGAGATCTCCCGGTCGGTTGAAACCCAAACCCCGTAAGCGTTTTCGGCGTTATGCAAGATAAACATAACGCAATGATGAAACGGCATTGGATTTCAATAAGCGAATTTTCGACAATGAACGTATTCCACACAACGTTGGAGCTTCAATGTCTTCGCAGCAACCAGAACATCCTGCAGCCGTTGTTCAACACGCCATCCCGTCTTATCTCGATTCCACCCATCTCGGCCCCTGGGGCAACTATCTCCAGCAAGTCGACCGCGTCGCGCCGTATCTCGGCTCGCTGTCGCGCTGGATCGAAACCCTCAAGCGCCCGAAGCGCATCCTGATCGTCGATTGCCCCATCGAACTCGATAACGGCACGGTCACGCACTTCGAAGGTTATCGAGTGCAGCACAACATGTCGCGCGGACCGGGTAAGGGCGGCGTGCGATACCACCAGGATGTGACGTTGTCGGAAGTGATGGCGCTGTCGGCGTGGATGTCGGTGAAGAACGCGGCGGTGAACGTGCCGTACGGCGGCGCGAAAGGCGGTATTCGCGTCGATCCGCGCACGTTGTCGCGCGGTGAACTGGAACGCCTGACACGCCGCTATACCAGCGAAATCGGCATCATCATCGGGCCGAATCAGGATATTCCCGCGCCCGACGTGAACACCAACGAACAGATCATGGCGTGGATGATGGACACGTACTCCATGAACCAGGGCCAGACGGCAACGGGCGTGGTCACCGGCAAGCCGATCTCGCTGGGCGGCTCGCTCGGCCGCAAGGAAGCGACCGGACGCGGCGTGTTCGTGGTCGGTTCGGAAGCGGCACGCCGGATCGGCTTTGATATCGAAGGTGCACGGATCGCGGTGCAGGGCTTTGGTAACGTCGGCGGGATTGCGGCGCGCCTGTTCCAGGAAGCGGGTGCGAAAGTGGTTGCGGTGCAGGACCACACGGGGTCTCTCTACCAGTCGTCGGGTATCGATGCAGTCGCGCTGTTCGATCACGTAGCCAAGCATGGCGGCGTAAGCGGCTTCGAAGGCGCCGATGTGATCGGCAAGGACGAGTTCTGGACCATCGAAAGCGACATCCTGATTCCGGCCGCGCTCGAAGGCCAGATCACGGAAGAAAACGCGGCCAAGATCCGCACGAAGATCGTGGTGGAAGGCGCCAACGGCCCGACCACGACCGCAGCCGATGACATCCTCCACGACAAGGGCATTCTCGTGATTCCCGACGTGGTCGCGAACGCCGGCGGCGTGACGGTTTCGTACTTCGAGTGGGTGCAGGACTTCTCGAGCTTCTTCTGGACCGAAGATGAAATCAACCAGCGCCTCGAACGCGTGATGCGCGAAGCGTTCGCTGCGGTGTGGACTGTTGCAAGCGAGCACAACGTGTCCGTGCGGACGGCGGCGTTTATCGTGGCGTGTACGCGGATTCTTCAAGCTCGCGAAATGCGCGGCCTTTATCCATGATTTTGGTCTCTGAGAACGTTTGCGTGCGCGGCCTTTCATGAGGCCGCATTAAAGCAACAAACGCATCAATTGCCCGGTGGTGTCTCGAACGACACCCCGGGCTTTTTGCGCAAGAAATAAAAGAACTGAAGAGACGAACCACGATGACCGAAAAGTCGTTAAAGTGCGCGCTGCGCAAGGCATACAGCGGGTGTCTCAAAATTATCAAGTGTGGACAACATTCATTCTTTCAAATTTATTACCCTGCTAAAATTGCCCCGGTTTTCAAGGAGATCACGACCATGAAGTTTAAAAAAGCCGCACTGCTGCTCGCTGCATTGGGTGTTTTTGCCTCAGGCGCGCAAGCGCAAAATAACGACACGCTCAAGAAGATCAAGGATTCAGGAAATATCTACCTGGGCTTCCGCGAATCATCGATTCCGTTCTCGTATTACGACGACAAGCAACAAGTCATTGGCTACTCGTATGAGTTCGCTTTGAAGGTGGTCGACGCCGTCAAGGAAAAGCTCAACATGCCGAACCTGAAGATCCAGCAGAAGTCGGTGACGTCGCAAAACCGCCTGCTGCTCGTGACGGGTAATCAGATCGACCTCGAGTGCGGCTCGACCACGAACAACCTGGAGCGTCAGCAACAAGTCGCGTTCTCCAACACCATCTTCGTGATCAGCACGCGCCTGATGACCAAGAAGGATTCGGGGATCAAGGACTTTGCCGACCTGAAGGGCAAGACGGTCGTGACGACCGCCGGTACCACGTCCGAGCGCCTGCTTCGCAAGATGAACCAGGACAAGAGCATGGGCATGAACATCATCAGCGCGAAAGATCACGGCGATTCGTTTTTGACGCTGTCGACGGGACGCGCCGTTGCCTTCATGATGGATGATGCGTTGCTGGCCGGCGAACGTGCGAAGTCGAGCAACCCGCAGGACTTCGTGATTGTCGGTGCGCCGCAATCGCGTGAAGCGTACGGTTGCATGCTGCGCAAGAACGATCCGGAGTTCAAGAAGGTAGTCGATGACGCCATCGCCAAGGTCGAAACCTCGGGCGAAGGCGACAAGATCTACAAGAAGTGGTTCGAAAGCCCGATTCCGCCGAAGGGCCTGAACCTGAACTTCCCGGAAAGCGACGACATGAAGGCTCTTTTCAAGAGCCCGAACGACAAGGCTATCGACTAATCTCGATCTCGTCTGGATTGATGGAAACGGAAGGAGCGCTGCTTCTTCCGTTTTCTTTTGGAGGGAGTTCATGTCCTACCACTGGAACTGGGGCGTTTTCCTAAGCCCTGTCTCGACCGGCGAGCCGACAACCTATCTCGGCTGGCTTATTTCCGGTTTCTGGGTGACCGTCACCGTGTCGCTTGCGTCGTGGGTCGTGGCGCTCGTCGTGGGTTCGTTGTTCGGCATTCTGCGCACGCTGCCCAACCGCAAACTTGCGGCTGCCGGCACAACGTATGTCGCGATTTTTCGTAACATCCCGCTGCTCGTGCAGTTCTTCATCTGGTATCTCGTGATACCCGAATTGCTGCCGCCATCCATTGGCAACTGGTTCAAGCAACTGCCGCCCAACGTGCAGTTCTATACATCATCCATTCTCTGCCTGGGGCTCTTCACCGGCGCTCGCGTGTGCGAGCAAGTGCGATCGGGCATTGCCACGTTGCCGCGCGGACAGCGCGCCGCGGGCCTTGCAATGGGCTTTACCGAATGGCAGACGTACCGGTACATCCTGATGCCGGTCGCGTATCGCATGATCGTGCCGCCGCTCACGTCAGAGTTCCTGAACGTGTTCAAGAACTCGGCGGTGGCATCGACCATCGGTCTGCTCGAGTTGTCGGCGCAAGCGCGGCAACTCGTGGACTACACCGCACAATCATACGAGTCGTTCATTGCCGTCACGCTTGCCTACATGCTGATCAATCTGGTCGTCATGCAACTGATGCGCTGGGTCGAAGCGAAGACCCGGTTGCCCGGCTACATTGGAGGCAAGTAATGCATCATTTCAACTGGAGCGGCATAGTCAGTTCGCTGCCCACGCTGTGGACCGGCGCCATCATCACGTTCAAGATCACGCTGCTCGCGCTCGTGTTCGGGATCCTGTGGGGCACGGTGCTCGCGTTGCTGCGGCTTTCGGGCGTGAAGCCGCTCGAATGGTTTGCGAAGGCCTACGTCACGCTGTTTCGATCGATACCGCTCGTCATGGTCCTGCTGTGGTTCTTTTTGATCGTGCCGCAATTCCTGCAGAATGTGCTGGGTTTATCGGCGGAAGTCGATATTCGCCTGGCCTCCGCCATGGTCGCGTTCTCGCTCTTCGAAGCTGCGTACTATTCGGAGATCATTCGCGCGGGCATCCAGGCGGTATCGCGCGGTCAGGTGAACGCGGCGTTCGCGCTCGGCATGACCTACATGCAGTCGATGAAACTCATCATCCTGCCGCAGGCGTTTCGCGCAATGGTGCCGCTCTTGCTCACGCAGGCTATCGTGTTGTTCCAGGATACGTCGCTTGTGTACGTGATCAGTCTTGCGGATTTTTTCCGCACGGCGACGAACGTGGGTGACCGCGACGGGACGACCGTCGAGATGGTGCTGTTCGCTGGCGCCTGTTATTTCGTGGTGTGCCTGGCTGCATCCGGTCTGGTCAAAAGTCTTCAGAAAAAGGTCGCTCGATGATCTCACTCAAGAATGTTTCGAAGTGGTATGGCCCGTTTCAAGTGCTCACCGATTGCACGACGGAAGTCAAAAAAGGCGAAGTGGTCGTGGTGTGCGGTCCATCGGGATCGGGCAAGTCGACGTTGATCAAGACCGTGAACGGACTCGAGCCGTTCCAGAAAGGCGAGATCACGATCAACGGCCAGTCGATAGGCGACAAGAAAACGAATCTGTCGAAGGTGAGGGCGAAGGTCGGCATGGTATTCCAGCACTTCGAGCTGTTTCCGCATTTGTCGATTGTGCAGAATCTGACGCTCGCGCAGATCAAGGTGCTTGGGCGTTCAAAGGACGAAGCAACGGCGAAGGGATTGAAGTTGCTGGATCGCGTGGGTCTCTCTGCCCAGGCTGATAAATTCCCCGGTCAATTGTCCGGCGGTCAGCAGCAGCGTGTGGCGATTGCACGGGCGTTATCGATGGATCCGATCGCCATGCTTTTCGACGAACCGACCTCCGCGCTCGACCCGGAAATGATCAACGAAGTGCTCGACGTGATGGTCGAGCTGGCGCAGGAAGGCATGACTATGATGTGCGTGACACACGAAATGGGCTTTGCGAAGAAGGTGGCGCATCGTGTGATCTTCATGGACCGCGGCCTGATCGTCGAAGACGACAAGAAGGAAGCGTTCTTTGAAAATCCGAAGTCGGATCGCGCCAAGGACTTTTTGGCAAAGATCCTGCATTGAGGTTGATGCGCCGGGGCGTGAGCATGCCTGGGCACATCATGCAAAAAAAGGCCGTTCTCAACTTACATTGGGAACGGCCTTTTTCATTCATTCATGCACTTTCGTATTGTCCTGCGTCACCGCATCGGCCGCATTCTTCTTCACGGACTCGATGCCGGCATCGCGCGCCGACGTGCTGCTATACGACTCGCTCACACCGATGATCTCGTGATTGCCCGCTTTCAGGTTGAAGTACGGCGCGCCGCTTTTATCGGTCTTGCGCTCGTAGCGTTCATCGAGCAGCGCGTTGGTTTTCACCGATGCAATCCCGTGTTCTGCGGAAGCCCGCGTCACGTACATTTCGCTTTTGAGGATGGGTTCGCCGTTGCCGGCGCGAAGATTGAAGTAGAACTGGCCGTTGCGGGCTTTATCGATGACGAACTTTCCTGACATGGCATGTGCTCCCGGATGAGTGGAACGAGCGTGAGTTCAGGCGATCTTCAAAGGGTAATTCTATTCAATGCCGAGTTCTGTTTCCACGTCGGCGGTGGTTTCAATCGTGTCCGCCCGCAGCACCGATTCAACGCAAACCTTGCATAACGGCTCGCGCGCTTTTTCCGCGACGTCAGCCGGAACCGGCACGTTGACCGTTTTCAGCAGTGCGCCGTGCTGGAACAACGCGAGATCGCCCGGCTCGAAACGGGTCCAGATTTCGTCGTCCGTGAGTGGCGACGTCGCGATCACCGCCACGCGATCTTCCGGCGTGGTGTACTTCGCAAAGTCGATGGACATGTCGGCATCGATCAGATGCGCTGTGGAGAACGGCCAGCTCCGCACCAAATAGTACAAATGCGTCGAGCAATGTGAGAACAGCGCCTGACCATTCGACATCAGGAAGTTGAATACGCCGAATTGCGTGATTTCCCGCGTCAGTCTTTCGAGCGCCGCGAAGAGTTCGTCGAGCGGCGGCTGGCAGCCGGGAAACTCTCGCCGCAATCCTTGCAGCAGTGCGCAGAACGCGAGTTCGCTGTCGGTTGTGCCGACGGGCTGATACTGGCCGTTCAGGCAGGGCTTGTAATTCTTCAGGTCACCGTTGTGCGCAAAGATCCAGTGGCGGCCCCACAATTCGCGCATGAACGGATGGCAATTTTCCAGCAGGATATGGCCTTGCGTCGCCTTGCGGATATGCGCAATCGTGTTCTTCGACTTGATCGGATAGCGTTTCACCATCTCGGCGAGCGGCGAACTGGCCGACGACTGGTGATCGATGAAAAGCCGGCACGCCTTGTCTTCGAAGAATGCGATGCCCCAGCCGTCTGCATGATGGTCAGTCACGCCGCCACGCGCCGCGAACCCGGTGAACGAAAAGGTCACGTCCGTGGGTTCCGCGCAGTTCATTCCGAGAAGTTGGCACATTGCTGGGGCTGCAGACTGGGTGAATGGAGCTACCCGTTACAATACGGGGTAACCAGAGCATAGCACCGACGAAACCGCCAAATAATTCGCGTCGTCGGGCCGCGGGCGGCATCGTTGTTGAATTTCCACGGTGCAGGCTGGCCGCGGGGCAAAGTTACCGGTTTGGGAACGCAACCAAGAAAGTCAGCGCGCCGCCAGCCCGATTCCGTTTTCGTTATCCGATTTTTTCATCGTCATCACGCCAATGTCCGCTTCCGCTCCCTCCGTCGTATCGACCGTTTCTGTTGATTCCGTGACGCTTGCGCGTCCTGACGACTGGCATTTGCACGTGCGCGACGGCGCCGTGCTCGCCGCTGTCTTGCCGCATACCGCGCGCCAGTTTGGCCGAGCGATCATCATGCCGAACCTGCGGCCGCCAGTGACCACGACCGAAATGGCCGCGGCGTATCGCGGGCGGATTCTGGCTGCTTTGCCGAAAGATGGCCCGGGCGCAAAGTTCGAACCGCTGATGACGCTGTATCTCACCGATAACACCCCGCCCGACGAGATCCGCCGCGCGCGCGAAAGCGGCTTCGTGCATGGCGTGAAGCTTTATCCTGCGGGCGCGACGACCAATTCAGATGCCGGCGTGACGAGCATCGCCAAGTGCGCAAAAACGCTGGAAGCGATGCAGGAGCATGATCTGCCGCTGCTGGTTCATGGCGAAGTGACTGACCCGGCGATCGATATGTTCGATCGGGAGAAGGTGTTTATCGACCGTGTGATGACGCCTTTGCGTCGTGATTTTCCGGCGCTGAAGGTGGTGTTCGAGCACATCACGACCAAAGATGCCGCCGATTACGTCCGCGATGCCGACGGCCCGACCGGCGCCACGCTGACCGCGCATCATCTGCTGTACAACCGCAATGCGCTCTTTGTTGGCGGGATCCGGCCGCATTACTACTGTTTGCCGGTCTTGAAGCGCGAAACGCACCGTGTGGCATTGCTGGCGGCGGCGACATCGGGGAATCCGCGGTTTTTCCTCGGCACGGACAGCGCGCCGCACGCGAAGGGCTTGAAAGAGCACGCTTGCGGGTGCGCAGGCTGTTATACGGCGTTGCATGCACTCGAGCTTTATACCCAGGCCTTCGATCAAGCCGGCGCGCTCGACAAGCTCGAAGGTTTCGCGAGCTTCCATGGCGCCGATTTCTACGGCTTGCCGCGCGCTGCGGAGCAGGTGACGTTGCGCCGCGAGGAATGGACGTTGCCGGCCGAATTCATGGCGGGCGAGAATGAAATCGTGCCGCTGGGCGGCGGTGAATCAATAGGCTGGCGGCTGGTTTAAAGCCGCGCCCCGCATGTCTGATCCGGCGCAAAACGCTGGCCGACCGGCCGGATTGTTCGATGCCCGGCCAGTGCCGGGTTTCAGCGACATCGACTGGTCGCGCGGGTGGCTTGCGCCGCTGGCCGATCGCGGCACACGCTGGCAGCAGTCAGCGCTCGAAAGTTATCCGGCATACCTCTCTACGCTGAACGCCGATGCACGCGCCGAACCGCGCGTGACGGGGCGTGGAAAGGTTTTATCGTTTATTGCGCAGGACGATCTGCCTGCGGGCGCGTCGTATGAAGGGCACATCGCCGCGACCGGCTGCGTTCCGACGCGCCACAATCTGCATGATTTCTTCAATGGCGCGATGTGGTTCCAGTATCCGCGCATCAAGGCTGCGTTGAACGCGCGCCAGGCCACCGAAATCGATGCACTCGGTATTGGACCAAGCCGCGGCGCCGCCCGCGATGCCCTTACACTCTTCGATGAAAACGCCATCCTGTTCGCCTGCGCCGACCCGCTGCTCGCCGCGGCGCTTCGGGCGTTTGACTGGCGCGCTGTGTTTATTGGACATCGGGCGGCCTGGGGGCAGGCTTGCGAAGCGCACATCTTCGGCCACGCGCTGCTGGAAAAGCTGATCACGCCATACAAGGCGTGCACGGGACACGCGTGGATCGTGGAGGTCGAGCCGACGTATTTCCTCGCCGCCGATGCCGAGCGCCGCGTCATCCTCGACCTGCACGTGTCCGACCGCCTTGCCAGCGAACCCGTTTCCAGCCGATGTTTCACCCCGCTGCCCGTGCTGGGCGTGCCGGGATGGTGGCAGGAGAATGAAGCGCGCTCCTTCTACGACGACCCGCACGTTTTCCGGCCGGGCCGCCGGCGGATCGGGGCTTGATCGGCGGCATCCGTACGATCCGCTCATGCTAAAATTCGCCTCGCAAAGCAGGCCAGGCAGTCGCGGCTGAACCGGTTTCGGCCGGGGAGGGCGAGGAAAGTCCGGACTCCAACAGGCAGGGTGATGGCTAACGGCCATCCGTGGCAACACGCGGAACAGGGCAACAGAAAGCAAACCGCCGATGGCCCCGGGCGCAAGCCTGGGGATCAGGTAAGGGTGAAACGGTGCGGTAAGAGCGCACCGCGGCTGCTGCAAGGCAGACCGGCACGGTAACCTCCACCCGGAGCAATTCCAAGTAGGCAGGCGCGCATCTTCGAGATGCAGGACGGTGCCTCCGTCTCGTCTGCGGGTAGGGAGCTTGAGCGCGTCAGTAATGGCGCGACTAGAGGAATGGCTGCCACGCGCGTCACGCTTTCGGGCGTTGCGCGCGCACAGAATCCGGCTTATCGGCCTGCTTTGTGACTAATCAGAAAGAAAGCCGGCGTCAGAATGAACTGACGCCGGCTTTTTTTCGTCTTCTGTTGATGTGGCGCGCTTAGCCGGGAACGATATCGAATGAATGCGTCAGTTCGGCCGTCTTCGCGATCATGATCGACGCCGAGCAATATTTATCGTGCGAAAGCGTAATTGCGCGTTCGACGGTCGCCGGATTCAGGTTCTTGCCCGTCACCGTGAAGTGGAAGTGGATCTTCGTGAAGACTTTCGGATCTTCGCTTGCACGCTCGGCTTTGAGCGTCACTGAGCATCCGGCCACTTCCTGACGGCTTTTCTTCAGGATCATCACGACGTCGTATGCCGTGCAGCCGCCGGTCCCCAGCAGGACCATTTCCATTGGACGCGGCGACAGGTTGCGGCCGCCGCCTTCGGGAGCGCCATCCATGGTGACCAGATGGCCGCTGCCCGTCTCGGCGGCAAACGCCATTCCGTCTTGTCCCATCCAGCTAACTTTGCATTCCATGAAAAAACTCCGGTGCCGTCCGGCACGTGTCAATTCCTGCCGATTGTAGCGTTTTAGCTTATTGCTGGATTCATAACTAGCGTTTCCCGGGCGGTTTTTCAATAGGCGTGCTGCGGCGCGGTCGGGCGCGTAAATCGGGAAAATCCCTGCCAGAAGGAGGGAATATCAGCGCCGGGTCGCAGTCCAAAATGAAAGGGCGGCGACTTTAAGTATATGATTCAAAAGATTAATTTAATGGTCGACAGTTTATTTCATTGTTTTACATTATGAAATTCAATCTCACCATGTAAATTTACTTGCTTTGCACAAACCCAGTTCATATACTTGCTCCTGTCTCCTCCACCTCCTCCTAGGTGGATTCAGCCCGAGCCCAAGGCTCGGGCTTTTTTTCGCCTGCTTTTTGTAATGTGTCCGGTGCTGCAGGTCATTCGAGCATGCGCGCGACTCCCAGCCAAGCGGCTAGAGAGGCGCAATTTCGGCTAGTTTGAGCCTCGTGCTCGCTTGTTTTGACTTCGCGCTGAAATTTCCCTTATAATTCAAAGTTCTCTATCCGCACCATGCCCGCGGACGAGAACCAGGGAGAGCCCGCACGCGCCTCGATGCGCACGAACATACAAGCGGGACAAAGCAGGGCAGAATTATTTTTTGGATCGATCATGAAGACGTTTTCCGCAAAAGCCCATGAGGTGACGCGTGAATGGTACGTGATTGACGCGACGGATAAGGTTCTCGGACGTGTCGCCAGTGAAGTGGCCGCCCGACTTCGCGGCAAGCACAAACCCGAGTTCACCCCGCACGTCGACACTGGCGATTTTATCGTCATCATCAACGCCAGCAAGTTGCGCGTCACGGGCAACAAGGGTACTGACAAAAAGTACTACCGTCACTCGGGCTATCCGGGCGGCATCTACGAAACGACGTTCAACAAGATGCAAGAACGCTTCCCGGGCCGCGCGTTCGAGAAAGCCGTGAAGGGCATGTTGCCGAAAGGTCCGCTCGGCTACGCTATGATCAAGAAGCTCAAGGTCTACGCTGGCGCAACGCATCCGCATACGGCTCAACAGCCTAAAGCGCTCGAGATCTAAAGGGAGCCCATATGATCGGTAATTGGAATTACGGTACGGGCCGCCGCAAGAGCGCCACTGCCCGCGTGTTCATCAAGTCCGGTACGGGCGTGATTATCGTCAATGGCAAGCCCATTGCTGATTATTTCTCGCGCGAAACGTCGCTGATGATCGTGCGCCAGCCGCTCGAACTGACGAGCCACGCCACCACGTTCGACATCAAGGTCAACGTGAACGGCGGCGGTGAGACGGGTCAGGCCGGTGCAGTTCGCCACGGCATCACGCGCGCGCTGATGGACTACGACGCAACGCTGAAGCCCACGCTGTCGCAAGCCGGCTTCGTTACCCGCGATGCTCGTGAAGTCGAACGTAAGAAGGTTGGTTTCCACAAGGCACGTCGCCGGAAACAATTCTCGAAGCGTTAAGCTGTCTGGCGTTTCGTCGCTGTTGTTGCTTTGGTGGCGAAATTGCTTGGAAAGCCGTCTGCGTGTATGCGCCGGCGGCTTTTTTCGTTACGGCAGCCGCTGACCGATGAAGATCGAATCAAGCAGCCGCGGCAAATTCGGAATAGTGTGGCGCGATAGCCTATTGATTACATGGGCTTCCAGCACGATATTGAGATCAGCCCTACAATAGTCCCTAGAAGCTTTTTTGGAGAGTTCGAATGAACGCTGTCACCGATACCCCCACGACCGAAATGCCCCTGCCGTTCGTTTTCACGGACGCAGCCGCTGACAAGGTCAAGCAACTGATCGACGAAGAAGGCAATCCGGAGCTGAAGCTGCGTGTGTTCGTACAAGGCGGCGGCTGTTCGGGCTTCCAGTATGGCTTCACGTTCGACGAAGCCATCAACGAAGACGACACCGTAATGGATAAAGCAGGTGTTCAGTTGCTGATCGATTCGATGAGCTATCAGTACCTGGTTGGCGCCGAGATCGACTATAAAGACGACCTGAACGGCGCCCAGTTCGTGATAAAGAATCCGAATGCGACCAGCACGTGCGGTTGCGGATCGTCGTTCTCGGCCTGATTCCGGTTGGCGTTCACGGTTGGATGTTTTGATGAACGGAGCCTTCGGGCTCCGTTTTTATTTCCACCGGGCGGATCATTAGCGCAGCTCGGCGTGGCCTAGCGCAGCTCAGCGCGGATAGATGGCACCGAGAACCCGTTCACCTGCGGCACCGGTTACGGCCGCCACGTTCCCCGCTTCGCGTGCCACGCAGCGCATTGCCAGCCATGCGAACGCCAACGCTTCCACCTGCTGGGGCGGCACACCGAGCGCGTCGGTCGTCATGACGGGCACGCCGGACACGCCAGTCTCGGCGAGCGCCTGCTGGATTGCATTCATGAGTACCGGGTTGCGTGCGCCACCACCGCACACATAGACCGCACGACAATCGGATGCATGCCGTTCAATCTCCCGCGCGATTGTGGTCGCCGTGAGAGCGACGAGCGTCGCTTGTACGTCTGCAGATGAAACCGTGTCGAATCCCGCGAGCTTGGCATCGAGCCATGCGGGGTTGAACAAATCACGCCCCGTGCTTTTGGGCGGGCGCTGTGCGAAGAATGGTTCATCGAGAAGATTGTTCAGCAACGAACGGTTCACTTGTCCTTGCGACGCGAAATGGCCGCCTTCGTCGAACGGACGATTCAGATGGCGATGCGCCCATTCGTCAAGCAACGCATTGGCCGGACCGCAATCGAACCCGTGCACTCCGCCACCCGCCGATAAAACCGTGATATTGCTGATGCCTCCCAGATTGCAGACCACGCGGGTTTCGTTCTTCGAACCGAAAACCGTCGCGTGAAAGGCCGGGACAAGCGGTGCGCCCTGGCCGCCGGCAGCGACGTCGCGGCTGCGAAAGTCCGCAACGATATCGATGTTTGTCATCTCCGCCAACAACGCGGGATTGTTGATTTGCCGGGTATAACCCTTCTCCGGCCGATGCCGCACCGTTTGCCCGTGGACCCCAATGGCGCGAACCTTTGCCGCCGAGTAGCCGCTCATGCTCGCCAGTTCATGGCAGCACACCGCGTAGCGTGTGGCCAGCGCGTTTGCCGCCAGCGCCTCGCGTTCCAGTTCGTTGTCCCCGGGCGCCTGGAGAGCGAAAAGCGCTTCACGCAGGCCTTCCGAGAACCCCACATGTGCCTCGCCGAGCACAATGGGTGGCTTACCCGCGGTGAATTGCACGGCAACGCCGTCCACGCCATCCATGCTCGTGCCGGACATGAGCCCGAAATAGACACCATCCGCTGCGCTGCCTGCTTCTACCGCCTCACTACGTCGCGCCACGTTGTCTCTCCTTTTCGATGCATTCATGCGGTCAAAACGGCCGCCACGGATAGATTATCCACGCAACGAAGCGCGTCGTTAAGCCGTCAGCCTCGACGTTAGCCATTCGGCCATGTTTACGCTCAAGATCCGCGCTCGTTGCCGCCGAAACCTGGCCGAATGGCTAACGCGCGGGGAAAACGGGGCGAACGCTCACGACATCACGTAAAATCCGATCCCTGAACCAAGCGAAAGCCGCGCTGATTTCGCGCTTGCCAATCAGCGCAGCAGAGCCGCAGCGCCGCGACCATTACCCGACGCGCGCCTTGTCCGCGTCCCGAACAAATCATCCGAGAAGTTGCAAGCATGACCACAGAACCGAACGACTCTCCGGCTTCGGCTGCGAAAACCTTGCCCCTGACCGACGAAGTGCAGGCTGCGCTTGCCATCGCGAAACGGGGTTGTGACGAACTGCTCATTGAAGCCGAATTCGCGCAAAAGCTCGCGCGCAGCGCGCTGAGCGGCAAGCCGCTGCGTATCAAGCTGGGCCTCGATCCAACCGCGCCTGACATTCACATCGGCCATACGGTTGTGCTGAACAAGATGCGTCAGCTCCAGGACCTCGGCCATACGGTCATCTTCTTGATCGGCGATTTCACGTCGTTGATTGGCGATCCGTCGGGGCGTAACGCCACGCGCCCGCCGCTGACGCGTGAACAGATCGAGTCCAACGCGAAGACGTATTTCGAACAGGCTGCGCTGGTGCTGGATCGCGAAAAGACCGAGATGCGCTACAACAGCGAATGGTCGATGCCGCTCGGCGCCGACGGCATGATCAAGCTCGCCTCGCGCTACACGGTTGCGCGCATTCTCGAGCGTGAGGATTTTACCAAACGGTATCAGGGCGGCATGCCCATTTCCATTCACGAGTTGCTGTATCCGCTCATGCAGGGGTACGACTCGGTGGCGCTGAATGCGGACCTGGAACTCGGCGGCACGGACCAGAAATTCAACCTGCTGGTTGGACGCGAGCTGCAGAAGCAGTACGGCCAGGAGCAGCAGTGCATCTTGACCATGCCGCTCCTGGAGGGGCTGGACGGCGTCGAGAAGATGTCGAAGTCGAAGCACAACTACATCGGCATCAGCGAGAAGCCAACGGACATGTTCGGCAAGCTGATGAGCATTTCCGATACGCTCATGTGGCGCTACTTCGAACTGCTGTCATTCAGAAGCATGGAAGAGATCGCGAGATTCAAGAGCGAAGCCGAAGGCGGACGTAATCCGCGCGATTTCAAGGTGCTGCTCGGGCAGGAAATCGTCGCGCGCTTCCACTCATCGCCGGATGCAGAGCGGGCGCTTGAAGATTTCAATCATCGTGCGAAGGGCGGTGTGCCGGACGAGATTGCATCGGTGACGTTGAGCGGTGCGCCGCTTGCAATCGGGCAATTGCTGAAACAGGCGGGGCTGGTTCCATCTACTAGCGAAGCGTTGCGAAACATTGAACAGGGCGGCGTGAAGATCGACGGCGCAACGGTGTCGGACAAGGCGTTGAAGATCGAAGCCGGCGAGTTTGTCGTGCAGGTCGGCAAGCGCCGCTTCGCACGCGTCACGCTGACGGCCTGAATCCATGATCGCGCTCATTCAGCGCGTCCTGCGCGCCGATGTTCGTGTTGAAGGCCGCGTGACCGGTGCGATCGATGCCGGGCTCCTGGCGCTTGTGTGCGCCGAACGCGGCGATACGCCGGCAACGGCGGACAAGCTGCTCGCCAAGATGCTGGCGTACCGGGTTTTCAGCGACGCCGCGGGCAAGATGAATCTTCCGGTCCGGGATATCGACGGCAGCGGCCGCCCGGGCGGCGTGCTGCTGGTATCGCAGTTCACCCTCGCCGCCGATACATCCAGCGGCTTGCGGCCGAGCTTCACGCCCGCAGCACCTCCCGACGAAGGCCGCAGGCTCTTCGACCACTTTGTGGCACAGGCGCGCGCCGCGCATCCGGTTGTCGAAACGGGCGAGTTCGGCGCGGACATGCAGGTGTCGCTGGTCAATGACGGACCGGTAACGTTTTGGCTGCAAGTGCGTCCGTGATGCATTCTTTCAGCGCTGATTGAACCCAAGCGCACCTTCTGGACTCCCCATGATTACGCAAGTCCTTTTCATCAGGCACGGCGAGACTGACTGGAATCGCATCAAACGGATTCAGGGCCATATTGATATTCCACTGGGCGCGAGTGGACTTGTGCAAGCTGAACAGCTCGCCCAGCGCCTGTTGCGCGAGTCCCAATCCGGCGCGCGCCTCGACGCGGTCTATTCCAGCGACCTGGAGCGCGCACAGCAAACGGCCAGGCCATTTGCTGAAGCGCTCGGGTTATCGCTGGATTTGAGCCAGGGCTTGCGCGAGCGTTTGTATGGCGACTTCCAAGGTCACGACAGCGCCGAGATTCGTGCCAAATTCCCTGCTGAACATGCGGTCTGGCAGAGCCACGATCCCGATTTCGCGCCGCCAGGCGGCGAGTCTCAACGAGAGTTTTCGACGCGGGTGTTGAAGGCCGTTGCGCCGATCATCGCCGCGCATCCGGGTGGACGGGTTGCGTGTGTCGCGCATGGCGGCGTGCTGGATTGTATTTATCGTTTTGCGCGCGGCATTCCACTTGAAGTGCCGCGCGACTGGCTCTTGCTGAACACGAGCATCAACACAGTGGACTTCGAGGACGGCCATGCGAAAGTCGTGTCGTGGGGGGATGTCGCGCATCTGGCCGCCCCGAGCAGCGACGACGACCTGAAGGAAGTGCCGCGCTGATCCATTAACCGGGCTGGTTGGCGTCCCAAAGATCGCGAACCGGGCCCGCGTCCGGCGCTGCGAGTCCGAAATGACGATACGTCAGCAGCGTGGCAACACGGCCGCGCGGCGTTCGCTGCAGATAGCCTTGCTGGATCAAATAAGGTTCCAGCACGTCTTCAATGGTGTCGCGCTCTTCGCCAATTGCCGCAGCCAGGTTGTCGACGCCGACCGGGCCTCCATCGAACTTGTGCAGGATGGCTTCCAGTAGCTTCCGGTCCATCAGGTCGAAGCCGACGGGATCGACATCGAGCATCTTCAGGGCGGCATCGGCGACATCTGCCGTGATATTGCCGTTCGCTCGCACCTCGGCGTAATCGCGCACACGCCTGAGCAAACGGTTCGCAATACGCGGCGTTCCACGCGCACGCTTTGCAATCTCGAACGCGCCTTCCGGGACGATGTTCGCCTTCAACAGCGATGCCGACCGCGTGACGATTCGCGCCAGTTCGCTCGCCGTGTAAAACTCGAGCCGCGACACGATCCCGAAGCGATCCCGCAGCGGATTCGTCAGCATGCCAGCGCGCGTGGTGGCGCCAACCAGCGTGAACGGCTGCAAGTCCAGCTTGACGCTGCGCGCGGCCGGCCCTTCGCCGATCATGATGTCGATCTGATAATCCTCGAGCGCCGGGTACAAGATCTCCTCGACGACCGGCGAGAGCCGATGGATTTCATCGATGAAAAGTACGTCGTTTTTCTCGAGATTGGTCAGCAGGGCGGCAAGATCGCCGGCGCGTTCCAGCACCGGCCCCGACGTTTGCCGCAGATTCACGCCCATTTCCCGCGCGATGATGTGCGCGAGCGTGGTCTTGCCAAGGCCCGGCGGCCCGAACAGCAGGACGTGATCGAGGGCCTCGGAGCGCCTGCGCGCAGCCTCGATGAAGATCTGCAACTGATCCCGGATCTTTTCCTGCCCGACGTATTCCTCGAGCTGGCGCGGCCGCAGCGCCCGCTCGAACACTTCCTCGTTCGGCGAGACGGGAGTAGCCGAAATGATGCGTTCGGCAGCGAGTTTGTCGGTTTCTATCATGCGTCGATTGTACCGCGTGACTAAAGCACCGAAAGCTGGCCGATCGGCCGACTGTTGGCCGGATCAACAGCGTGGGAGACTAAAAACGTTCCCGCTTGAGCAAGTTCGAGTCGCGCTTGCGCATCAGCGTGTGGGTTGAAACGACAGCGCCTTCAAGGCCAGCTTGATGCCTTCTGAAACGCCTGTCCCGGCGGGGACATTCTTTACCGCCATGAGCGCTTCCTTTTCGGAGTAACCCAATGCCAGCAAAGCGTTCAGGATATCGCTCGCGTGATCCGGGCCCGCCACCGTGCCTGCTGCCGTGCCCAGATCTGCACCGAGCTTGCCTTTCAGTTCCAGTAACAGCCGCTCCGCCGTCTTTTTACCAATGCCGGGCGTTCGCGTAAGGCGTGCGGCGTCCTGCATGGTCACCGCTTGCGCGAGTTCCTGGACGCTCATGCCGGACAACACCGCGAGGGCCATGCGCGCGCCGATTCCGCTGATCTTGAGCAATTCGCGAAAAGTCGTGCGCTCCGGCTGGGTGCCGAAGCCGTACAGCAGATGCGCGTCTTCCCGCACGATCAACTGGGTCAGGAGCACGATCTTTTCGCCGCTGTTCGGCAGGTTGTAGAAGGTGCTCATCGGCACGGCGATTTCGTAGCCTACGCCACCGCAATCGACGAGCAGATACGGCGGGTTTTTTTCAAGCAAGACGCCTGCAATGCGACCAATCATGTTGAGGAACTTGTAATGGAGTTAGCCGACAAGGCGGCCGCGCCGTACGCGCAGGCCTTTTTTAGCCAGCGATGGCGCAATGCCGCCGAGGCATCGCATTCAACACACCACCCACAACCCTGGCGCGAGCGCGCTTGAGCTTCTTCAGCGCATCTGCAAA
>NZ_JBSIPA010000440.1:0-5331 GCF_053574605.1 Caballeronia sp. M23-90
TAGCGTGGCGGGCGCGTCCTGGGTCGTGTTTGCCGTCGCATCAGGCCTGGAGCACGATGGCCGCGCGTTCGGCTACGCGGTGACCATGACCCAGATCATGTTCCCGTACATCATCTTCATCTCGCTGACATCGCTGGCGTCCGGGGTGCTGAATACGTACCGGAAGTTCTCGCTGCCTGCGTTCGCGCCCGTGCTGCTCAACGTGTCCTTCATTGCGGCGGCGATTTTCCTCGCGCCGCATCTGAAAGTGCCTATCTACGCGCTGGCGTATGCGGTGATCGCCGGCGGGATTTTGCAGTTTCTCGTGCAATTGCCCGGGCTCAAGAAGATCGACATGATTCCGCGCATCGGCTGGAATGTTGTGAAGGCGCTGCGGCATCCGGGCGTGAAGCGCGTGCTGATCAAGATGGTGCCGATGACCTTCGGCGTGTCCGTCGCGCAACTGAGCCTGATCATCAACACGAATATTGCGTCGCGGCTCGGGCCGGGCGCGGTGTCGTGGATCAATTATTCCGACCGCCTGATGGAGTTTCCGAGCGCGCTGCTCGGCGCCGCGCTCGGCACGATCTTGCTGCCAAGCCTTTCGAAGGCGCATGTGGACAAGGATCCGGTCGAATACTCCGCGCTCCTCGACTGGGGGCTGCGCATCACGTTCCTGTTGGCCGCGCCCAGTGCAATTGCGCTGTTTTTCTTCGCCCAGCCGCTCACGGCGACGCTCTTCGGCTACGGCAAATTCGATGCAAATTCCGTCGTCATGGTGGGCCGCGCGCTCGCCATGTATGGCATCGGGCTCGTCGGCCTGATTCTGATCAAGATCCTTACGCCCGGTTTTTACGCGAAGCAGGACATCAGGACGCCGGTAATCATCGGCATTGTCGTGTTGATCGCGATTCAGTTGAGCAACCTGGTTTTCGTGCCTATATTCGCCCACGCCGGGCTCACCTTGTCGATCGGGCTGGGCGCGTGCGCGAACGCGACGATGTTGTTCATCGGATTGAGGAAGCGCGGGATCTACCAGCCATCGGCCGGATGGACGCGTTTCTTCGCCCAATTGGTCGGGGCATGCCTCGTGCTGGCGGGAGTGATGCACTGGGTTTCGGGTAACTTCGACTGGATTGGCATGCGTGCTGCGCCGCTGCAGCGCATCGCGCTTCTCGGAGCCAGCCTGGTTGTATTCGCTGCGCTATATTTCGGTATGCTCTCGGCGATGGGCTTCAAATACGCGTATTTCAGAAGGCGAACGATGTGATGACGACGACGCGCATGCTCGACTATTTCACTTCGCTGGTGGCGGAGGACGAAAGTCTGCCCCTCACCGAGGCGGCGTTGTCGCTTGCGCAGGACGCGTATCCCGACCTCGATTTGCAGGGCGTGCTGGCGGAGATCGACGAACTCGTGCTGCGGGTTCGCCGCCGCATGCCGGAGGACGCCGATATCAAGCAGAAAGTCGGCGTGCTGAATCGTTTTTTCTTCCGCGAACTCGGCTTCACTAGCAATCGGAACGACTATTACGACCCGGATAACAGCCACCTGAACATGGTGCTGAAGCGCCGGCGCGGCATTCCGATCTCTCTCGCGGTCGTGTATCTGGAGATGAGCGAGCAGCTTGGTATCCCAGTGCGCGGTGTGTCGTTTCCTGCGCACTTCCTGCTGCGCGTCACTACGCCGGAAGGCGACGTGATGCTCGATCCGACCACCGGACATTCGCTCTCCGAATCCGCGATGGTCGAAATGCTCGAACCCTATGTACAGCGGGTTGGCGAGTCGATTGGCAGCGCGTTGCGCGTGCTGTTGCAACCTGCGACGCGGCGGGAAATCATCGGACGAATGTTGCGCAATCTGAAGAGCATTTATCTTCAGACGGAGCGCTGGCAGCGCTTGCTCGCCGTGCAGCAGCGGCTTGTGATCCTGATGCCGGGAAGCATTGAAGAGGTGCGGGATCGCGGTTTCGCGTATGCGCGTCTGGATTATCTGCGCCCGGCGATGGAAGATTTGCGTCGATACCTCGATGACCGTCCGGACGCCGAGGACGCAACCGTCGTGGAGACGGAGTTGCACGAACTCAGGCAACGCACGCAGCACGACAGCGACTAAGAATTCTGACTTTATAAAAGCGGCGGCGCATCTTCCAGGATGTGCCGCCGTTTTTCGTTTACTTCGGTTGCATCCGGATTGCCCCGTCCAGGCGGATGACTTCGCCGTTGAGCATAGGGTTATCGAAGATGTGTTTTACGAGCATCGCGTATTCGTTCGGTTTGCCTAGGCGCGATGGGAACGGCACCATGGCGCCGAGCGCGTCCTGCACTTCCTGCGGCATGCCGAGCAGCATGGGCGTTTCGAAGATACCCGGCGCGATCGTCATGACACGAATGCCGTTGCGGGACAGATCACGCGCGATCGGCAAGGTCATGCCAACCACGCCACCCTTCGATGCCGCGTACGCGGCCTGTCCGATCTGGCCATCGTAGGCCGCAACCGATGCCGTGCTGACGATCACGCCGCGCTCGCCGGCCGCGTTCGGTTCGTTCTTCGCCATGGCCGCAGCGCTCAACCGGATCATGTTGAACGTGCCGATCAGGTTCACGCCAATGGTCTTCGCGAACACATCGAGCGAATGCGGGCCGTCCTTGCCGACCGTCTTTGCCGCCGGTGCAATGCCCGCGCAGTTCACGAGTCCGCGCAAACTGCCGAGTTGCGTAGCCGCCTCCACGGCGCGCTGACCATCTTCCTCACGGCTCACGTCGCACTTCACGAACACGCCGCCGAGTTCCTTCGCAAGCGTCTCGCCGCCGGCTTCGTTCATGTCTGCAATCACAACCTTGCCGCCATGATCGCGGATCAGTCGCGCCGTCGCCGCGCCCAAGCCCGATGCGCCGCCGGTGACGAGAAAAACGTTGTCCTGGATATCCATGCTGTGTACCCCTCAATGGTGGTGATGTGCGAAGAGATCTGTTAAAGCAAAAAACCCGCTCGGCCAATGAAGCACGAGCGGGTTTCAAAAAAGGCGTGCTTGCGGCGCCGGGCGTTGAGATCAGGTCAACGCTTCGAACACGCGCTGACGAATTTCATCGACGGTACCGAGGCCCGAAATACGCCGGTATTCCGGCGCCTTCAAACCGTTGTTGTCGCCGTGCTTCGACCAGTTGTTGTAGTAATCGATCAGCGGCTTGGTTTGCGCCACGTACACGTCGAGCCGCTTTTTCACGGTCTCTTCCTTGTCGTCGTCGCGCTGGATCAGCGGCTCGCCGGTGACGTCGTCACGGCCTTCCTGCTTCGGCGGGTTGAATTTGACGTGATAAGTCCGACCCGACGCCGCATGGACGCGCCGTCCGCTCATGCGCTCGATGATGTCCGCGAACGGTACATCGATCTCCAGCACATAGTCGATGGCGACCGCCGCCTGCTTCATGGCGTCGGCTTGCGGAAGCGTGCGCGGGAAGCCGTCGAACAGATAGCCGTTTGCGCAGTCCGGTTCCTGCAGACGCTCCTTGACGAGGTTGATGATGAGCGTGTCCGGCACAAGCTCGCCCGCGTCCATGAAGCGCTTGGCTTCCACGCCGAGCGGCGAACCTGCTTTCACGGCAGCGCGCAGCATGTCGCCCGTCGAGATTTGCGGAATGCCGAACTTTTCCTTGATGAAGGTGGCCTGGGTGCCCTTGCCGGCGCCGGGGGCGCCCAACAGGATCAAACGCATGGTGATATCTCCGAATCGAATAGAAACCGCTCTCGCTGCGAGGCTTATCTGGCGTCCGGTCGCTATTCACAATTGCCCAGGAGACGCCCGAAACGAGGCGCGACGAGCCGAATTCGGGAGACGGCGCGGCACCAGTCGACATGGGCGCTATAGAGCAAAGGCGCTGACCGGAAGGCTCGCGCTACCGGCCGATTATGCCATGCATCCTCGCAATGGCGACCCGAAAAAAGGCCGCAAAGGCTTGTTATGTGGGGCGTGGCGGGGTTAACGCGAGTTGCCCGGAAGCGTGCCGGCGCGTTAGGACGAAGCCGGAAACATTGCGCGTACGCGGGCCAGGTCGTTGGGGGTGTCGACACCGGGCGGCGGTGCGTCGTTCGTGATCAGAACGGCAATGCGCTCGCCATGCCAGAGCGCGCGGAGTTGTTCGAGCGCTTCCGCTTCCTCGATGGGCGCAACGCTCAGCATGGGATATGCCCGCAAAAACTTCGCGCGATACGCGTACAGGCCGATGTGCCGCAGCACATTGGCCGGAATCGGCGGGCGCGACGCAAGCGCGGCCACGTTTGGCCATTCCTTCTGCCACGCATCGCGCGACCAGGGAATCGGCGCGCGGGAGAAATAGAGCGCGACGCTTTTTGCATCGAGCACGACTTTCACGACGTTCGGATTGAAAACATCAGCAGGATCGTGGATGGGATGCGCGGCTGTGGCGATCGCGCACGACGGATGCGCCGCGAGATGCGCCGCCACGTTGCGCACGAGCGCGGGATCGATCAGCGGTTCGTCGCCTTGCACGTTGACCACGATGGTCTCGTCGCTCCAGCCGAAATGCGTGGCGACTTCGGCGAGACGATCCGTACCGTTCGGGTGATCGGCGCGAGTGAGCAGCACGTCAAAGCCGTGTTCCTTCGCGACATCTACCACGCGCGGCGAATCCGTTGCGATCAGCACCTGCAATGCGCCCGACAAACGCGCCCGCTCGGCGACGCGCACGACCATTGGCTTTCCGCCGATGTCGGCCAGCGGTTTGTTCGGCAGCCGCGTGGACGCGAGCCGCGCGGGCACGACAGCAATAAAGGGCGGCACGACCGGCGTGTGGGCGTTCATGTTATGGCGTTCGTGTCCTGATGTTCGTTGAGGATCAGTTTCCGCTGATGGGTTTCAACGGATCGACGGGCGTGCCTTCGACCGTCTGACGTGCTTCGTCGGGCAGCATGATGGGAATGCCGTCGCGGATGGGGTACGCGAGCTTGTCGACGTTGCAGACGAGTTCCTGCGCCGCGCGGTCATAGGTGAGCTGGGTCTTGCAAATCGGGCAGACAAGGATTTCAAGCAGGCGTGCGTCCACGAATTTTCTCCACAACTAATGCGATGAGGCGGGGTTTGAGCACGGCTTCCACGGGTACGACCCAGATGCGCGCGTCACGCCAGGCCCCGAATTTTACTGCATCCTTCTCGGTGATCAGGATCGAATCGGCTTCGATGCCGGCAAACGGGTTGTCGCGGTAATCGTAGTGATCGGGGAACGCGCGGGTCGAGAGCGTCAGGCCTTCGGCACGCAGCGACGCGAAAAACCGTTCCGGCGATCCGATGCCTGCCGCCGCCACGATCCGCTCGCCCTTGAACGCGGCGAGCGA
>NZ_JBSIPA010000441.1:0-5322 GCF_053574605.1 Caballeronia sp. M23-90
AGATAACACAGGTCCACGTTGGCGCAGATTCCGAAGCGCGCCGCCATGTCGAGTTCCAGCCGCCTTCGCACCGCCGCGCTCGGCACGATGATGGTCTGGCTTGCAAAGGGGTCACCATCATTGAGCGCGAACGCGGCAACGTCGTCCAGCAGCGCCTGCGACAGCGTTTCATGGCGGTTCGAATAGAAAAGTTCGAGCATGGATCCTGCTAGTTGAGCGTGAAAGGCAACGGCTCGTTCGGCAAAAGCCAGGGACGTGTCGCGAGGTGAAACGACAGGATAGCAAAGGCCGTTCTCCACGGCGATTAGGCCGAACGGCCTACGTTTCGGCGCCGTCGAGTTGGGTTAGACTCGGAGCCACAATGATAGGCGGGGCCGAACGCCTCACAGGCAAACGGGACCACGCCGGGAAATTAGGAAGTCGATGCGTTACTCGCTAGAAATCAGAAAATTCATTTATAGCCAGTACTTCTTCGGCGGCTTGCGCATTGCGCTCGGCGTCTCGCTGCCTGCCGTCCTGATGCTGACCATTTTTCACAATCGTGAACTCGGCTTCACGATAGCGACCGGCGCATTGGGCGCGTGCGTGGTCGATATGCCGGGGCCGCTGAAGTACAAGCACAACGAGATGCTGGCGTGCACGGTGATCGGGTTTTTGTCGGCGCTTGCAACCGGGATTGCGAGCGCGAATGTGGTGACGTTGTGGCTGACCGTCGTGCCGCTCACGTTCGTGCTGTCGCTGATCGTGGTGTACGGCAATCGCTGGCCGCAAATCAGCTTCGCCACGCTCTTCATGATGATCGTGACGCTGGAAGAGCATTTCACGCCCATGCAGGCGCTCGTTTATGCATCGTGGATTCTGCTCGGCGGCCTCTGGTACACCTACTGGGCAACGTTCGTCAGCCGCTGGATGGTCTATCGGATCGAACGGCAGGCGCTCGCCGAAAGTGTCTTCAGTTGCGCCGAGTATCTGCTCGCGCGTTCCGAGTTCTACGATCTCGATACGAATATCGACGAATGTTATAGAAAGCTGATCGAAAAGCAGATTCAGGCGGTTGAACGTCAGGACGCGGCGCGTGACATCGTGCTGCGCAACCTGCCCAAGCTGAGGAGCGGCAAACTCGATCCGCGCCGCGCGATGCTCTTCAACCTGTTCATCAACGCGGTGGACCTGCATGAGATGTTCGTCGGCGCGCACACGGACTATCCGCTCGTGCGCAATACGTTCGGCGGCGCGGACATCCTGATCTTCTATCGGGATCTGATGCGAAAGTCTGCGCTCGATCTCGAAGACATTGGTCTGGCCGTGCTGCAGAATCGACCGGCGCGTCCGAAGATCAACGTGAAAGCGGAGTTGCGCGCGATCGAATACGAACTCGATCAAATGCGCAAACATGAAGTCCCGCAGAAGAACCCCGAGGCGTATTCGGCGGTGTCGTCGGCGTTCAGGCGGTTATGGAGCGCGACTCGTCTCATCGATAAAATGCGGCGCCAGACGCGGCACGATCCGAGCATCACGGAAACAGAAATACGCGTTGATCCGAAGCTATCACGCTTCGTGTCGAGCCGGCGCGTGCCGTTCATGCAGATTTTTTCCAATCTGACCATGTCGTCGCCGAGCTTTCGCCACGCGCTGCGGGTGACGATCGCGGTCGGCATCGGCTTCTGGCTCGGACGCTTGCTGCCCTTGACCAACGCGTACTGGATCGTGATGACCACCGTCATCATTCTCAAGCCGGGCTATTCGCTCACGAAGCAGCGCAACGTGCAGCGCATCATCGGCACGGCCATAGGCTGTACGGCATGTGTCGGGCTGATTTTCGTGGTGAAGGATCCGCATGTGCTGCTCGTGGCCATGTTCGCCTGCATGGTGATGAGCTATAGCCTGCTGCTCTTCAATTACACGGCGAGCGTCGTATTCACGTCGGCGTATGTGCTGCTGATGCTGCACTTGCTTGCGCCGGGCGGCATGCGCCTGATTGGCGAACGGGCAATCGATACCGCCGTGGGTTGCGCAATCGCCATCGCCGCGAGCCACCTGTTCCCGTACTGGGAATACCGGCTGATGGGCAAGCAAGTGCACGACATGATCGGCGCAATGCGCAACTACCTCGAAGCGAGCTGGTGGTGGACGGGGAAGCCCGCGACGCAACCCGAAGCGAAGACCGCGACAAACCCCAATCTTTTCGCCGATGCCAATGCGGCGACTGCCGAAGCGGCAACAATGGCGCTCGCAAAGGCAGGAACGCCCGCTTCGGCGCCGGAAGCCGAGAGTGTGTCAATGGTTACGACCACAGGCGAAGCCGCAAGCGCAACCACTGCGTCCAAGACCAAACCGGTTTCCGGCGAAAGCACCGCGGCGACTGCTCAGTCGGGCGCATCGGCGGCCGCCGCCGAAGCCGCATCGGCCCTGGACAGCGATTTCAAATACCGCCTCGCACGCAAGAACGTGCATATCGCTTTTGCGAATCTCGGCCAGGCGTTTCAGCGCATGATGCTCGAACCCAAAGCGCAGCAGAAGTTCGTTCCCGAACTCAACGACCTTCTGGTGCGCAGCCACGTGCTCGCGTCCCAGATCACGGCTGCCGGTCCCTTGCTGCAGTCCGTTGGAAAGTCCGCCGCGGGTCACGCCGCGCAACCCGTTCAACGCGCGCTGACCGTGATTCGTGACAATCTGACGCAGGCGCAAGAAGGCGTGCCCGCGCCCGACGATCAAGCCGAGCAATCGAAGCAACTCACGGTCGAACTGGATTCAATGGTGGTGGGCGCCGAGCGCGCGGAAGATATTCCGTTCGACGCCGTGCAGGACCTGAAGCTGCTCGCGCATCAGTGCAAGCAGATGCTGACGGCGTCGTTCCTGATCCGCAAGGACGCGAGCCTCATCAACTTGCCGGAATGAATGAGGCGCGAGTGCCGCGTTATTGCGAAGCGCCCGTGGCAGGCACGGCGGGCACCGTTGTGCCGGATGCGGGCGTTGCGTTTTCATGCTCGTAGTCGCGCTTTTCGCGGATCGCGTTGAAAAATAGCGTTCCGATCACAAGCAGCACAACGACCACAATAAGAATACTGATCGCGAAAGTGGGATTCTTGCGCGTCGGGGCCTGTTTGCGGCGGTCATCGGTCATGAAAATCGAGGCTCTTTTAAGATTGGATGAAGCGCAAGATCTTACTCGACGCTGATTTCAGATGGATTGCGGCGTTTCACTCCGAGAAACACGCAAGACGCGGTCCCCATTCGGACCGACGGCTAATTCGCTGTCACACCGACCGGCGGCCTGACTGGCAGCGCCGTGGAATATTTGATCTGCTCCATCGCGAAACTCGAACTCACGTCGTACAACGGGATGGCACGAATGAGCGATTTGTACACACGGTCGTAATCGTCGATATCCGACACCACCACGCGCATCAGGTAGTCCGTTTCCCCGCTCATCCTGTACACCTCGACCACTTCGGGGATATCCCGCACGGCACGTGTGAACTCGTCCGCCCAGTCCTGCGTGTGCTGGTTCGTCTTCACGGCGACGAACACCGTGGTCCCCACGCCGAGCTTGCGTGGATCGCACAGGGCGACCTGCGCGCGTATCACGCCGGCTTCCTTGAGGCGCTGAACGCGTTTCCAGCACGGCGTCTGCGAAAGATTAACCCGCGTCGCCAGTTCGGCAATGGGCATCGTGACATCTTCCTGCAGCAGTTCCAACAGTTTCCGATCGATAAGGTCCATGCCCACGCCGCCCCTTGTAGGAAATTATTCTACTTTTGCGCTAATTCACGAAATTATATGGAAACTTCTTCCACAAGCAAACCGGTATAAATGAGCTATCGAAGAACGCAAATTCGCTGCCCTTTTGCGGACCAAAGCTGACCATAAAAGCTCGCCATGACCCTGATCCTCGACACCGTTGAAGCCCTGGACACACAACTTTCGCTCGCCCGGTTGTCCCATGCACTCGATGCCGCGTGCTGCCTGGACCCGGCATCGCCAGGCTTCACGCTGGATGTCCGGGCCGCACTGGCCGGTTTGGCCGCTGAACCGGGGCTGCTATCCAACGCACAGCGCGAATCCAGCGCCGATGGCTACAGGCGGCACCTGTTGCTCGAGGATCCACTTGGCCGCTACGCCGTGGCGGCTCTTGTGTGGCGGCCCGGCCAGATGAGTCCGGTCCACGGGCACCATACGTGGTGTGCTTACACGGTAATCGAAGGGACGCTGAGCGAAACACTGTTTTCCTTTGACGCCGATACCCATCGCGCGGTCGAAATCCGCCAGCACGAGCGCGTTTGCGGCGCCGTTTCGGTGGTGGGCGCGGGACGCGCCGCGATCCACCGCCTCGGTAACGCATCAGCAGCGCGGAAAACCGCTGTCTCCATTCATGTCTACGGCGTGACGGGTGCGCAAATATCGACGCACGTGAACGACCTCGTGCAAGCCGCCTGACAGCTACGCTTTCCCTGGCGCCGCTGCAGTCGGAATCTGCGGCGGAATCTGCACGGATTGATCCGTTGCCGGCGGCGCGGGCTGCGGATCATGCGAGATATCGCGCGCCTCCGACGCGGCGCTGCGCGCAGCCGGGGACACGGGGGACATCGGCGAGGGGTCCTTCACTTCGTCGAGATCGTCCCAAGGCGCGTCCTTGCCCGATGATTCCTTCGATACCCGCAACTGCATTTGCGGCACCGGAACGTCCATCCCGACCTCGTCCATCTTCCGTTTGACCCTGACATTGAACGCCCGGGCGACACTCCACTGCTTCAACGGCAGCGTCTTGATCTGCCCTTTCACCACCATCCAGTTCGGATCGAAACGGTCGAGCCCCCACACTTCGATTGGCCCGAGCATCTCGCGCCGGTAGCGGAAATCCGCTTTCAGTTCGGCGCCCACTTCCCGGATCATCTGCGTGACATGGTCGACGTCGGCCGAGAACGGCACGCGCACTTCGAACACGGCGTAGGCGAAATCACGCGACAGGTTCTTAACGATCTTGATCTGCGAGAACGGAATCGCGTGAATGGCGCCCTGCCCGTCGCGCAAACGCACCGTCCGAATGGTCAGCGTCTCGACCACGCCTGCATGGCCCCCATCGACTTCGATGGAATCGCCTACCGAAATCGTGTCCTCGATAATGATGAAAAGCCCCGTGATCAGATCGGCCACCAGCGACTGGGCGCGGGCGTGATTGGCCTGGCGGTGGGTTTTGGCGCCCTGCCCGTCGCGCAAACGCACCGTCCGAATGGTCAGCGTCTCGACCACGCCTGCATGGCCCCCATCGACTTCGATGGAATCGCCTACCGAAATCGTGTCCTCGATAATGATGAAAAGCCC
>NZ_JBSIPA010000442.1:0-5320 GCF_053574605.1 Caballeronia sp. M23-90
TGACGCCCGCGGCATCGCGCAATGCCTGTTGCCGAGCCGGCGATACCGCGCCCGGTGTGCGCAGACTTTGTACCGATGCAATCACCGCTAACGCACACCAGACCCCGTCGAGCATCGATTTATCCGTGTTGGAAATTTTGTTGATGATACGTGACGAAGGTATCGAATTCCTGCGCGTGGCGCCATTGCGGAAAGCGCGCATCCGCGCATGAAACGATCGATCCAAGATCAGATCGCGCCAAGGCTTCGCAGCGTCGCGATCTGGTCGGCCGAGTAGCCGAGTTCGGTCATGACCTCGTCGGTGTGTTCACCTAAAAGCGGTGAACGGGTGACCTCGGTGGGGCTGTCGGAGAGTTTGATCGGGTTGCCGACCGTCAGGTATTTGCCGCGCACCGGATGATCCACTTCCACGATCGTCCCCGTCTTTCGCAGTGACGTATCCTCGGCAATTTCCTTCATCGACAAGATCGGTCCGCACGGAATGTCGTGTTGATTCAGGATGTCCATTGCTTCGAACTTGGTCTTGGTCATGGTCCACTGTTCGATCTCGGCGAAGATGTCCTTCAGATGAGGAAGCCTTGCCGCCGCCGTGCTGAAGTCCGGATGATCGATCCATTCCGGCTTGCCGACCACATTGCAGATTGCGCCCCACACGGGCGCCTGCGTGATGAAGTAGATGTATGCGTTCGGGTCCGTCTCCCAGCCCTTGCACTTCAGGATCCAGCCTGGCTGCCCGCCGCCCGATGCGTTGCCCGCACGCGGCACTGCCTCGCCGAACTCGCCGTTCGGATATTGCGGATATTCCTTCATCACGCCGGTG
Organism: Caballeronia sp. M23-90; assembly: GCF_053574605.1. NCBI lineage: Bacteria > Pseudomonadati > Pseudomonadota > Betaproteobacteria > Burkholderiales > Burkholderiaceae > Caballeronia > Caballeronia sp. M23-90. Next base: position 821 of record NZ_JBSIPA010000442.1, read on the forward strand.
CGTTCGAGGCGCTGCTGATCGCGCAGTTTCACGCGGCACAGGTTGAGCACGCCGTCCTGCATGGCCGCGAGCACCTTCTGGCCGCGGCCCGTCGCGTTGCGCTGGTAGAGCGCGGTGACGATCCCGAGCGCCAGGTGCAGTCCGGTGCCCGAATCGCCGATTTGAGCGCCGCTGACAACGGGCGGGCCGTCATCGAAACCTGTTGTCGATGCTGCGCCGCCGGTGCATTGCGCGACATTCTCGTAGACCTTGTAGTCCTCGTAGGGTCCTGGTCCGAAGCCTTTCACCGATGCCACGATCATCTTTGGATTCAGTTCCTGGATGCGTTCCCAGGTGAAGCCCATGCGGTCGAGTGCGCCTGGCGCGAAGTTTTCGACCAGCACGTCGCAGCTTTTTACGAGCGATTCGAGGACCTTCTTGCCTTCGGGATTTTTCGTATCGATGGTCACCGAGCGTTTGTTGTGGTTCAGCATCGTGAAGTAGAGGCTGTCGGCGTCGGGGATATCGCGGAGTTGTTCGCGGGTGATATCGCCGATGCCGGCGCGTTCAACCTTGATGACGTCGGCGCCGAACCATGCGAGGAGTTGGGTGCAGGTCGGGCCTGACTGAACATGTGTGAAGTCGAGGATGCGGACGCCGGTGAGGGCTTTGCTCATGGGGGCTCGGGGCCGTGGGGCCAAGGTGTTTTTTTGGATGCTGCCGCTTGGGTCGTTCTTGTTTTTGCTGTGATATACAATATTCCAAGTGCTGGCGGAGTCAAGAGGGTGTTTTCCAGAGGCTCGGCGTGGAGGGGACGTTTTTTTGTGGTCGGAGTTGATGCCGGGTTGTTGCTCTTTAGGCTATCGCGCGTTCATTGCCGTCTGATTTCTTTAGCACTGTTAGCCACTGTGCGTGGCGGCACTTCATTTCACGAGTTTTGCGCTGGCGCTCGGGTCAATGTTTTTCGTGGTCTGGGTTGATGCCGGGTTGTTGTTCTTCAGGCTATCGCGGGTTCATTGCTGTCTGATTTCTTTAGCACTTTTAGCCACTGTGCGTGGCGGCACTTCATTTCACGAGTTTTGCGCTGGCGCTCGGGTCAATGTTTTTCGTAGTCTGGTTGATGCCGGGTTGTTGCTCTTTAGGCTATCGCGCGTTCATTGCTGTCTGATTTCTTTAGCACTTTTAGCCACTGTGCGTGGCGGCACTTCATTTCTTTGTCCAACGGCGACAAAGAAACGAAGCAAAGAAAACGCCTTCCAACCGCTAATTCTTAAGTGTCCCGAGCGTGCAATGACAACTGTTTGGTACGTCAGAAGAACGGTTGCCGCCATAACCACGAACACTTGAGACCCTCCCCCTCCGTCAACCGCAACCCACACGCTTCGCCACCAGTTTGGGAGTCCATTAATTAGGCCTCCCCGCTGCGCGCGCTGGCGCCCAAACAAATGGATGGCTGTACTGGTTCCGTTGTATCCGGGCTTGCATGGGACCCCGGCGGCAAAGTCCTGTGCGGGTCAAGACCTGCGGAGCTGTTATGGCTTAACCCGTTGTTATGTCTTGGCCAGGTTTCCGTATTGACTGCCACAATTACTGGTGGCGAAGCGTGTGGGTATCTGATGACGGAGGGGGAGGGTTTCAACTGTTGGTGGTTATGGCGATAACCGTTCTTCTGAAGTACCAAACAGTTGTCAGTGCACGCTCGGGACACTTAAGAATTAGCGGTTGGAAGGCGTTTTCTTTGCTTCGTTTCTTTGTCGCCGTTGGACAAAGAAATGAAGTGCCGCCACGCACAGTGGCTAAAAGTGCTAAAGAAATCAGACAGCAATGAACGCGCGGCAGCCTAAAGAGCAACAACCCGGCATCAACCCTTACCACAAAAACATTGACCCGAGCGCCAGCGCAAAACCCGTGAAATGAAGTCCCGCCACGGACAGTGGCTAATAGCGCTAAAAAAGCGAGAAAGAACAGAACGCGCGTAAACGCAAAAAGCAGCAACCCGGCATATAACCCGACCGCTGCTTTTAAACTTAAAAAACCAAAACCCAGCCCAAGCGCCAGCGCCCCACCCGCCTAATCCAGAAAATCGCAATTCTTTTGCACGAACGCGGCCAGATCCAGCGAATGCTGCCTGACCAATCTCTCGACCAATTCGGTATCCCGCGCTTCAAGCGCTTCAATAATCCTCATATGATCCTCGATCGATCTCGCCGCCCGGTCGCTTTGCGAAATCGTCATCTTCCGGATTGCCCGCACGTGCACAAATATATTCTTGATCGTATCGAAGAGAATCTGCGACTTGCTCAACTGCACAATCGCCTGGTGAAAGGCAATATTCGCCTCGGAATACTCATCAATATGCTCAGCCGGCGCCGTATTCTGAAAATGATCGAACATATGACGAAGCGAAGCGATCTCTTCATCCGTCGCGCGTTGAGTCGCGAGCCTCGCCGCCATGCTCTCAAGCGCGGCCCACATGTTGATCATCTCGACAATCTCGTGCTTGGTCTTGCGCACGATGTAAATCCCACGACGCGGCACCGTGCGCAGAAACCCTTCCTGCTCGAGTAACGTCATGGCCTCGCGTATAGGCGTACGACTCACACCCAACGCTTCGGTCAAATCCTTCTCGTCCAGCCTGATCTCTTCCCGCGAACGATAAATATCCGCTTCCGATATGGCCTGACGCAGCCGGGCATAAGCCTGATCACGCAACGAAACCGTCGCATTGATCGGCGCCAGCGAAAGCGTCACACCCGCAGGCCTCGGCTCCAGCCGCGGTTCAAGAATATTGGCAGACGTTGCAGCAACTTCAGTATCAGATGGCATTGATGGCTTGATGTCCAAGGTTCCGCGCGCCCGTCGTCGCCCGTGTACCCGTGCTGCCGCCCTGATCGTCCGCTGCCAGTCCGGCATAACGACCATTTTCCTGCGCACGCTGCAACACGTCTTGCGGCAACGCCGACGCCAGTGCAAACGTCACACCAACACCACCCGCTACCAAGGCAATTCCGATCACGACTAACAAAGCGATGCTCATTTCCGGCTCCTAGTGGTTAACCTCAAGAGCCTTCAGTATATGTTGCGTCGCAGTGCGACGCAACATATTTCGTATGTGATATATCAGAAACAACAGCCCTTCCTTGATGGAAGTTTAAGCGGCTTTCCGGGAGCGTGTGAAGGATTCAATTGTTTTGATGCGCGGACGCGCCGTGCCTTGATTCACGCCCTCGCGCAGCTTGATAAGCGCGAGCACCGCATCGATCATTGGCGTCTTTACGCCAAGCTTTCGGCCGATTTCCTGAACGACGGTTACGATCGGATCGATTTCCATTGGCCGACGGGCTTCGCAGTCGAGCAGCATCGACGTCTTGTGCGAACCCACGGCGCCTGCGCCATCGATGCGCTTTTCGATATCGACACGAAAATGCACGCCAAGGCGTTCCGCGATTCCCTGCGCTTCCAACATCATGCTGCGCGCCAGATCGCGCACGGCCGGATCGCTGGTCAATACGTCGAGCGTCGCGCCGGTCAGTGCGCTGATCGGATTGACGCAGACACTTCCCGAGAGCTTGAGCCAGATTTCGTCGCGGATGTCGTCGCGCATCGGCGCTTCCATGTCGGCGGCGGCCATGATGTCGTGGAACGCCTGCAGTCGCGGCGTGATCTGGCCACCGGGCTCGCCGATGGGAAATTTCTTGCCATGGACATGGCGGATCACGCCGGGCTCGAGAATGATGGCAGCGGGATTGAGCACGCAGCCAATCGCGCGCTCGGGTCCGAGGATCTGCCATTGGCGACCGCCCGGATCGACGCTTTCAAGTGTCGTGCCCGACAACGCGCCGCCATGATCGTGGAAGTACCAGTACGGCAAGCCGTTGACGGCGGTGATGACGGCGGTATCGGGGCCAAGTAATGGCGGCATCTGGTCGACGACACCCGGAACCGAGTGCGCCTTCAACGCGATGATCACGAAGTCCTGTGCTCCCAGTTCAGCAGGATCGTGGGTGAATCGGGCCTTGACGGTATGCTCTTGTCCTTCGATTTGCAGACGCAGGCCGTTAGCTCGCATCGCGGCGAGATGCGGCCCGCGTGCAACAAAGCTGACGTCCGCGCCAGCTCTCGCAAGCTGCGCACCCATGTAACCGCCAATCGCACCCGCTCCGTAAATGCAGATTTTCATCGTCGTCTCCTGAATCTTTTATCTTTCTGATATACAACATATTAGATTTCAGTATTGGACAGCGTTCGCGAAAGCGCAAGGACAATGAACAATAAAAAAGCGCGGTCCTGTCGAGGGAGCCGCGCTTTTTTAAAGGTTGGAATGAACGCTCAGGCGTCAGCCGTTTGCAGCAGTTTGTGCTCCTCGCGATATGACGAAATAACGTGGGTCCAGATGCGTCTCGCTTGCGATTCCAGCGTACGTTCCCGATGCTTCGCGAGCACGATATTGCGGCTCACCGGCGGCGACAACCGCACCGCTTGAACCAGCGCATGCGCCGACGCGCTTGGCCAGCAAGGGGA
>NZ_JBSIPA010000443.1:0-5307 GCF_053574605.1 Caballeronia sp. M23-90
TCCAACGGCGTGGGCGCGAGCCCGGCGGCGAATCCTGCGGGCGCGACCGCGTCCATCTCTTTCGACATCCCGTTACGCGATGCACGCGATGCCTTCGAACGCGCGTATTTCGAGTATCACCTTGCGCGTGAAAATGGCAGCATGACGCGTGTGGCAGAGAAAACGGGACTGGAGCGCACGCACCTTTACCGCAAGCTCAAACAGCTCGGCGTGGACCTTGGCAAGAACAAGAGCGAAGCCTGAAGGGCATGCTGAGCAAGGCGTTGGCGATCGTTTCATCAAAAAAATCGCTAAAAGGTCTTGAGCGACATAATCCCCTTTGATATACTTTCGTTCTTCGTGGCCCGGTAGCTCAGTTGGTAGAGCAGCGGATTGAAAATCCGCGTGTCGATGGTTCGATTCCGTCCCAGGCCACCACAGTTGCAAGAAAGGCCCGGAAGCCGAAAGGTTTCCGGGCCTTTTCCATTGCGCCGCGACAGTGCGTAAAAACGGCGCCATGCTAAAATCCTTGGTTCTTCAAAGACTTGGCTGACATTGCAACAATGAATTTGATTGTTGGCCAGATCGTGCAAAACCAACCAGGAGTTTCATGGTGACTCGGACAGACGCTAAAGACAGCGCACTGGTGCTGTTTTCCGGCGGCCAGGATTCGGCCACGTGCCTCGCCTGGGCGCTCGACCGCTTCACAACCGTCGAGACGCTCGGGTTCGACTATGGGCAGCGGCATCGTGTGGAACTCGAATGCCGGGAAGGCTTCCGGGCATCGCTGAAAAAGCAGTTCCCGAAGTGGGCCGACCGGCTTGGCGAAGACCACATGATCGACCTGTCCGTGCTCGGCGCCATCAGCGACACCGCCATGACACGCGAGATCGAAATCGAAGCGACCGCGAACGGTTTGCCCAACACCTTCGTGCCTGGCCGCAACCTGATGTTCATGACGATCGCGGCAGCTATTGCGTACAGGCGCGGACTGAAAGTGCTGGTCGGCGGCATGTGCGAGACGGATTTCTCCGGCTACCCCGATTGCCGCGACGACACCATGAAGGCGCTGCAAGTCGCACTCAATCTCGGCATGGACAGCCGCTTCCTGCTCGAAACGCCGCTGATGTGGCTCGATAAGGCCGACACCTGGCGCCTGGCCGAAGTGCTCGGTGGCGAGTCGCTCGTGGAGCTGGTACGCGTCGAGACGCATACATGCTATGTAGGCGAGCGTGCAGAGTTGCACGCGTGGGGCTTCGGCTGCGGCCAGTGCCCGGCGTGCAAGCTGCGCAAGCGCGGCTTCGAAGCTTATCAATCGGGTGAGCAAGTCACCACGGAACCAGTCTGATCATGACGTATGCAGTAAAGGAAATCTTCTACACGTTGCAGGGCGAAGGCGCGAATGCCGGCCGCCCGGCCGTATTTTGCCGCTTCGCCGGATGCAACCTGTGGTCGGGCCGCGAGGAAGATCGCGCGGAGGCGGTGTGCCAGTTTTGCGATACGGATTTCGTCGGCACGGATGGCGAGAACGGCGGCAAATACAAGACGCCGGCTGATCTCGTCGCAATGATCGCGTCGCAATGGCCGGAAGGCGAAGCGCACAAGTTCGTGGTCTGCACGGGTGGCGAGCCCATGTTGCAAATCGACCAGCCTTTCGTGGACGCACTGCATTCTGCGGGCTTTGAGATGGCTATCGAAACGAATGGATCGATGCCGGTGCTGGATACCATCGACTGGATTTGCGTGAGCCCGAAAGCCGGTGCGCCGCTGGTCGTGACGAAGGGCAACGAGCTCAAAGTCGTCGTGCCGCAAGACAACCAGCCGCTTGCCGATTACGCGAAGCTCGACTTCGAGTATTTCCTCGTGCAGCCCATGGACGGTCCGTCGCGCGACATCAACACGAAGCTCGCTATCGACTGGTGCAAGCGGCATCCGCAATGGCGCCTGTCCATGCAGACGCACAAGTACCTGAACATCCCCTAACGCGAATCACCCAAGCTGAGCCGACGTGCAGACGATTACCCGAAAACTCGAATTCGATGCGGGCCACCGCATCCCCGATCACCGCAGCCAGTGCCGGAATCTGCATGGCCATCGGTATGTGCTGGAAATCACGCTGCAGGGTGAGCTCGTCGAAACGGAAGGCGCGCCGGATCGCGGCATGGTAATGGATTTCGCCGATGTCAAAGCGCTCGCCATGGAGCATCTCGTCAACAAGTGGGACCACGCGTTTATCGTGTACGCACGCGATGAAATCGTGCGCGGTTTTCTCGAGCAAATGGCCGATCACAAGACCGTCGTGCTCGACCGTATTCCAACGGTCGAAAATCTAGCCGCCGAGGCGTTCCGGATTCTCTCCGGCGTCTACGACGCGCACTACGGCGTCAACCTGAAGCTCAAGCGCATCCGGCTGTACGAAACACCGAATTGCTGGGCGGACGTCGAAGGCGTCTGACGCCGGCTTTTCGCGCTCCGCGGCTTCGCTTTTATCACGGTATGATCGTCAAAGATTGTTGAGTGGGCCGCACGTTTTGCTGCGGCGCATCCCGGCGACATGCTAACGGAGCGAGACATGCGAGCGAACCCTTCCGCCACGTTCAAGGCCGATCCAGCGGGGATCACGCCATGAGCACCTACACGAATCTCCTCAAGCAGCGTTTCAGCGAGCACGGCACGTTGTATGGCATGTGGCTGTCGATGGGCAGCGCCGACATTGCCGAAGCGCTCGCGCATGCGGGCTTCGACTGGCTTTGCATCGACATGGAGCATTCTCCGAACGACAGCCAGGACGTCGTCGCGCAACTCCGTGCGATTGCCGCGGCGCATCTTCCGACCGAACCGATTGTCCGTGTCCCGGCGCACGACGGCTGGCTGGTCAAGCGCGTACTCGATGCCGGCGCGCGCACGCTGATGTTCCCGAACGTCGAGACGGCGGAAGAAGCGCAACATGCCGTGCGTCTCACGCAATATCCGGACGGCGAAGCACGCGATGGTCTGCGCGGCGCTGCCGGTATGGTGCGCGCGGCGGCTTACGGCGTTCGTCGCGATTATGTGACGACGGCGAACGCGCAGATATCGACGATCGTGCAGATCGAGTCGGAACTGGCGCTTGCCAACGTCGAAGCGATTGCCGCGACGCCGGGCGTCGATTGCCTGTTTATCGGGCCGGCGGATCTGGCTGCGAGCCTCGGGCATCTCGGCGAATCGAAACATCCTGACGTGCAGGCGGCGATCACGAAGGTCATCGATACCGCGAAGAACGCGGGTATCGCGAGCGGCATTTTCGCGCTCGATTCCGCGAGCGCGCGGCAGTACGCGGAGGCGGGCGTGAAGGTGATCGCGTTGTCATCGGATGTGAGCTGGTTATTGAAGGCGACGCGCCAGGCGTTGCAGGAGGCGAGGGCATGAAACCCGGATTATTGGGCGCAGTTTCCGTCGCGTTATTGCTGACGTACGGCGCAGCAAACGCACAAACGGTGAAGGGCAGCGACATGGCCACGCAAAACGCCGTCGCCGATTACAACGCGGGCAATTTCGGCGCGGCGCGCTCGGAGTTTCTTCGCGCGGCGAAGAAGGGCAGCCGTCTCGCGGAATTCAATTACGCGATGATGCTGGTCAACGGCGAGGGCGGTCCCGCCGATGTCCCCGAAGGCAAGAAATGGCTGCGCAAGGCCGCCGACGCCGACATGACACAGGCGCAGTTCGTGTACGGCAAGATGTTCGACGATGGCCAGTTTGTGGATCGTGATCCGGCTGAGGCGCATCGCTGGTTTTTGCGGGCGGCGAGCCAGGGACACGTGCAGGCGGAACTGGCGCTGGCGAACCAATTTCTCGATGGCCGCGGCACCCCGCGCGATAACGCCCAGGCCTTCGCCTGGTACAAGAAAGCAGCCGAAGGCGGCGACATGACCGCGCAATACGTGGCGGGATCGTTCTATGAACGCGGCGGCGACGGCGTGCAGAAGAACATCAATGTCGCGCGTGCGTATTACGCGGCGGCAGCGGCTCAAGGCGACCCCGCGGCGAAGCTGAAATACCAGCAACTGAGCGCGGAGCTTTCCCAGGAACGGCCGCAATAAACAAAAAGCCCGCGATGATCATCGATCGAATCGCGGGCCTTCTTGAGTCCAGACGCTTTATCCCTTCATCAGCCGCTTCTGTCGCGACACGCTCATGATAAGTCCGACCGCGACGCCGAGCGTGGTCAGCGCCGTTCCCCCATAACTCATGAACGGCAGCGGCACGCCGACTACCGGCAAGATCCCGCTCACCATCCCGATGTTCACGAACGCGTACGTGAAGAACGCCATGGTCAGCGATCCCGCCAATAACCGGCCAAACAACGTCGCGCCGTTCGCCGCAATGAACAACCCGCGCGCAATCAGCGCCATATAAAGAAAGAGCAGCACAAGTCCGCCGGCAAGCCCGAACTCCTCCGAAAACACCGCGAAAATAAAGTCGGTATGTTTCTCCGGGATGAACTCCAGATGCGCCTGCGTGCCCTTGAGCCAGCCTTTGCCGAACGTCCCGCCTGAACCGATCGCGATCACGGCCTGAATGGTGTGAAAGCCCTTGCCGAGCGGATCGGAAGTCGGATCGAGCAGCGTACAGATCCGATGCTTCTGGTAGTCGTGCATCAAAGGCCAGTTCACTTCCGGCTGGCAGATGCGTTCCTGGAACACGCCGATACTCGCCACCACCAGCACCGCTGCAACCAGCACCGGCACGATCAGCTTGAAGCTCAGGCCCGCAAAATAGATGACAAAAAGCCCTGCCGCGAACACGAGCACGGCGGTCCCCAAATCGGGCTGCTTCGCGATGATCGCTACTGGCAGCACCAGGATCAGAAACCCGACGACGTAATCCCACCAGCGGATCTGGCCTTCACGCCGCTGGAAATACCACGCGAGCATGAGCGGCATCGCGATCTTCATGATTTCGGACGGCTGGATCACCACGCCCACGTTCAGCCAGCGTTTCGCGCCTTTTCGCGTGAGGCCGAACGTGGCGACCGCGATCAGCAACGCCATGCCGAACGTATAAAGCGGCACGGCAAAACGCATCAGCGTGGGCGGAGGGACGTTGGCAAGGATCCACATCAGGCAGAACGTCAGCATGATGTTGCGCAACTGGTCCTCAACGCGCCCGGGCACATCGAGACTCGCGCTATACAGCGTCACGATTCCAACACACAGCAGCAGGAACACAATCAGCGCGAGGGGTTTGTCGAAACCCGCAAACATGCGCTTCGTGCGGTCCATCCAGGCGCGCTTGTCGAACTGCATCGCTTGCATGACGGTTCTCCTTCTTTACTCGTCGATGCCGCCG
>NZ_JBSIPA010000444.1:0-5305 GCF_053574605.1 Caballeronia sp. M23-90
GCTCTCCCGGCCGTTCAACGTTCTTCAAATGGAAAGGTGCGCCGGAAACCGCACGGCTTGGCCGCGACACGCTCGAGCGGCTCTCGCTGATTCTCGGCATCTACAAAGCGCTGCAAATCCTGTTGCCGTCCCCAGCTTTTCCTGACTGACGACGAACGCTTGCAAGCGGCGCAGATCTGGAACGCGGGCGAGGCCGGCGGCCGCCGCACGGTGCGGATAGTTGCCGGCGTGGGCGCCGGCGTTCCAAGCAAGGCCTGGGATGCGCGGCAGGTCGGGGACGCGCTAACCCGGATTGCGGAGGCAATGGAAAAGGCCGGTAATGCATGCAATATCGTGATCGTCGGCAGCGACACTGACCGGCTGCGCGGGGAAGAGGCCATGGCCGCTGCGAGTCCGGCTACGGCGATCCGTTCGATGGCAGGAGAAGTATCGATGCGCATCATGTTTGCGCTGGTCGAGAACGCGGACGTCGTGCTGACGAATTCCTCCATGCTGCTGCACGTTGCCGCCGCTTTCCAGCGTCCGACAGTTGCCGTGATCGGCGGCAGCGTGACGCGGCCCGAAGTCCACGACGCTATCTGGGGTTATCCGCCGCCTTACCGGAGCGTTGCGCCCGAGCGGTACGTTCCCGGCGAGCATGCTCTGAACTGGCCGAGCGTCGAGCGGGTCGTGGACGCTGTCATCGAGTCGTTGGAATTGCAGCGCGCCCGGGGAAATAACCGCACAGAACCTGTTGTCTAGAACCGGTCGTGTCCAGAGGTTTTGTTCAAGTGTTTGAACATTGAAAGGTTTTTCGTTCTGATTTTCACCGGAAGCATGTGGAGGGCGTGCAGAGTTTTCTGGCAGTTTTGCCATTTTGGCGCCATTTAGGCGTTGGGGCTTGGCCGTTAAGATGCGGGCGTCGGCGGTTTGCGCGCAGGTTGGTTTGCCTGGGACATCAGGCTCGCCGAATGCGTGCAGTCCCGGCACTGGCTCAGTCATTTTCTTTTCCTGCTTTTTTCGAGCGCGTCTTAATGTGGATCGTCAACGTTGCGCTGAAGCGGCCCTACACATTCATTGTGATGGCCATCATGATCCTGTTGGCGACGCCGTTTGCGCTCCTGACAACGCCCGTCGACGTCCTGCCGGAAATCAATATTCCGGTCGTCAGCATCATCTGGACATACACGGGTTTGTCGGCCGAAGACATGGCGAACCGTATCGCCCAGGTCAACGAGCGTAGCCTCACGACCACGGTCAACGATATCGAGCATATCGAGTCGCAGTCGTTGCCGGGCATCGCCATCATCAAGGTCTTCCTGCAGCCGAATGCGAACATCCAGACTGCGATTGCGCAGACGGTGGCCGTCGAACAGGCGCAGTTGAAACAGATGCCGCCCGGCGCCACACCGCCGCTCGTGCTGAGTTATTCGGCATCGAGCATTCCGGTGATCCAGCTCGGGTTGTCGAGCCAGACGCTTTCTGAACAAGACCTGAACGACTCGGCGCTGAACTTCCTGCGCCCGCAACTGGTGACCATTCCGGGCGCGTCGGTGCCTTATCCGTACGGCGGCAAGAGCCGGCTGATCTCCGTGGATCTGAATACGCGCGCGCTGCTGGCGAAGGGCCTCACGCCCTCCGATGTCGTCAGCGCCTTCAACGCGCAGAACCTGATCTTGCCAACGGGCACAGCCAAGATCGGCCCGAAGGAATACACCATCAACATGAACGGTTCGCCGGCGACCATCGCCGCGTTGAACGAGATCCCCGTGCGCACCGTGAACGGTGCGACTACTTACTTGCGTGAAGTCGCTCACGTGCGCGACGGTTTCTCTCCGCAGACGAACATCGTGCGGCAGAACGGACAGCGCGGTGTGCTGATATCAGTCATGAAAAACGGCAGCGCGTCGACGCTGTCGATCGTCAATGCGTTGCGCGCCATCTTGCCGAAAGCCAAGGCGTCGTTGCCGGAAGACTTGACGATCACGGCACTCTTCGATCAGTCCGTGTTCGTGAAAGCCGCCGTGCAGGGCGTGATCAAGGAAGCCGTGATCGCCGCCGCCTTGACCGCCGCGATGATCCTGCTGTTTCTCGGCAACTGGCGCAGCACCTGCATCATCGCGATATCGATACCACTTTCAATTCTGTCGTCGCTGCTGGCGTTGCATGCGCTCGGGCAGACCATCAACATCATGACGCTGGGCGGACTCGCGCTTGCCGTGGGTATCCTGGTTGATGACGCCACGGTGACTATCGAGAATATCGAGCGGCATTTGCACATGGGCACGGACCTGCACGAGGCGATCCTGGAGGGCGCGGGCGAAATCGCAATTCCGGCGCTCGTGTCCACGTTATGTATCTGTATTGTGTTCGTGCCGATGTTCTTTCTTACCGGCGTGGCGAAGTTCCTGTTCGTGCCCCTTGCCGAAGCCGTAGTGTTCGCCATGCTCGCGTCCTACGTGCTTTCACGGACGCTCGTGCCGACACTCGCCATGCTGCTGATGGGTCACGCGCACAAGCCGAAAAAGAACGCGAAGCCGAATCTGTTCATGCGTCTGTATCATCGTTTCGATGCCGGTTTCGAGCGGATGCGCGCCACTTACATTGTGATCCTGAGCACGTTGCTCGTGCGCCGCCGCTTGTTCGCAGTGGGATTCCTGAGCTTTTGTATTGTCTCGGTCGGACTCGTGTTCGTGCTCGGCGAAGACTTTTTCCCGAGCGTCGATTCCGGCAACATCCGGCTTCACATGCGCGCTCCGACGGGTACGCGCATCGAAGAAACGGCGCGGCTCGCGGACGATGTCGAGCGCGTCGTGCGTCAGGTCGTGCCCGCCAGCCAGCTCGAAACGATCCTCGACAACCTCGGGTTGCCGTACAGCGGTATCAACCTCTCGTACAGCAACGCAGGAACCATCGGCACGCTCGATGGCGAGATCCAGGTCGCATTGAAGCCCGACCACGATCCGACCGCGGGTTTCGTGGACAAGCTGCGCACCATTCTTCCGCAGAAATTTCCGGGCGTGGACTTCTTCTTCCAGCCGGCTGACATCGTCACGCAGATCCTGAACTTCGGTCTGCCGGCAGCCGTCGATGTGCAGATTTCCGGTGCGAACCAGCGCGGCAATTTCGAAGTTGCGTCCGGCCTGATGAAGTCGATCCGGCAAATTCCCGGCACGGTCGACACCCACATCCAGCAGAAGTTCGACCAGCCGGTGCTCAACCTGCAAATGGACCGCACGCGGCTGCAGCAGCTCAACCTGACGGCGAACAACGTCGCGCAGAACGTGCTGGTATCGCTGTCGGGCAGCTCGCAAACGTCACCGGGTTTCTGGTTCAACAACAAGAATGGCGTGGAGTATCAGGTCGCGGTGCAGACGCCGCAGTACCAGATTTCTTCCATCGATGAGCTGCTGCGCACACCTGTTTCCGGCAGCGCAACGGGTCCTACGCAACTGCTCGGCAATCTCGTGCGCGTCTCGCCGCAAAGCCAGTTCGCCGTGGTGACGCGCTACAACATCAAGCCGGTCATCGATGTATTCGTAAGCGTCGAAGGACGCGATCTCGGCAGCGTCGCGAAGGAGGTGGACAAGCTCGTGGACCAGGCGCGCGCCAAGTTGCCGCGCGGCAGCGAGATCACCGTGCGCGGCCAGGTCGCGACCATGCGCTCATCGTTCTTCGGCCTGGGCGTGGGCGTCGCGATGGCCATCGTGCTCGTGTATCTGCTGATCGTGGTGAACTTCCAGTCGTGGGTCGACCCGCTGATCATCATCAGCGCATTGCCCGCGGCGCTGGCGGGTATTGCATGGATGCTGTTTCTCACGGGCACGCACCTGAGTGTCCCGGCGCTCACCGGCGCGATCATGACCATGGGTGTGGCGACCGCGAACAGTATCCTGATGGTGTCGTTCGCAAGACAGCGCCTGCAGGCCGGCGCGCCGCCGCTCACCGCCGCACTCGAAGCGGGCGCGAGCCGTATCCGGCCGGTCCTGATGACGGCGTTCGCAATGATCATCGGCATGATTCCGATGGCGCTCGGGCTTGGCGAAGGCGCCGAGCAGAATGCGCCGCTCGGGCGCGCAGTGATCGGCGGCCTGCTGTTTGCAACCGTATCCACCCTTTTCTTCGTGCCGCTTATCTTTGCGGGTATCCATAGCCGGCTGGCCCGGCGGCGCGAGCGTTCGGAAAACGACCATGACGACGATGATCGCGATGGCCACGGCACGCCCGAACATGCACCAAGTTAAAACTGGCTGAACGATATGACCGAAAAAACTCACGCATCGCTGGGGATTCCCGTCAGGGAATCCGACGAGGGCCACGCGTTGCCGCCCCGGGGGCGCGAATGGAAGCGCGCGAAGATCGCAGTGGTGATCGTGCTGATCGTGCTCGCGGCGGGGGCCGTGCGCACCGTGGTATCGAACGTGTCGGAAAGCCACGCGGCGACCGAGACCTCTCAGCAAAACGCGAAGGTGTACGTCAACGTGATCTCGCCGAAACCGGCGGAAGGCGGCGGTGAAACCGTGTTGCCCGGCACCTTGCGAGGCTACGTGGAGTCGCCCATCTATGCGCGGGCGACCGGCTATCTGCTGCACTGGTATGCGGATATCGGCGTACGCGTGAAGCAGGGTCAGTTGCTCGCCACGCTCGATACCCCGGAGATCGACCAGGAGCTTGCGCAAGCGGTCGCGCAGCGCGACCAGACGGCATCGAGCCTCGTGCTCGCGAAGAGTTCGTTCACGCGCTGGCAGCAACTGCGTCAACGCGACGCCGTGTCCCAGCAGGAACTCGATGAACGCCAGAGCACCTTCAACCAGGGCGTCGCGAACCTCGCGGCGGCGAACGCGAACGTGCAGCGCCTGAAGCAGCTCGAGTCGTTCAAGCGCATCGTCGCGCCGTTCACGGGCGTGGTGACGCAGCGCAACGTGGACGTAGGGGATCTTATCGATGCCGGCAGCGGCGCGAGCCGCGCGCTCTTCGCAATGGCGCAGGCCGACCCGTTGCGGGTCTACGTGCAGCTTCCGCAGGCATATGCGCAAAACATCAAGCCCGGGCAGGACGTGATCGTCACGCAAGCGGAACTGCCGGGGCAGCAGTTTCATGGAAGCATCGCGAATATCTCCGGCGCAATCGATGTCCCTACGCGTTCGCTGCAGGTCGAAGTGCGCTTGCCGAATCCGGACAACAAGTTGCGCCCGGGTGCCGAAAAGATCGCACGGTCGAAGGTGCTGGCCGCTCAAATCGATAACCGCGTGGTTTATGACCGGAATTATCGGTTTGTGGCGCGGACGGTTTTGTTGGCGGCGCCGAACAGGCCGATTTTTGTGGC
>NZ_JBSIPA010000445.1:0-5281 GCF_053574605.1 Caballeronia sp. M23-90
TGCCCGTGCACATGGAGGCGGTGCCGCCGGCGCGTGTCGGATACGTGTGGGATCAGGGTCACTGGCGCTGGGAGCACGGCCAGTACATGTGGAACCCGGGGCATTGGCAGGTTGAGCGCGTGGGGTATCACTGGGTGCCGGGGCACTGGATCGCACATCGCGGCGCGTGGCGTTATATGCAGGGGCATTGGGCCTGAGGTCGACCGGCTTTGACGTAGCCCTTTGAAGCGATGGGCGGCCGCAAAGCCGCCGCCCGCATACCGGAGCAACACATGAAAACGAAGCTTCTGATCATCACCTTGCTGGCGACGCTGCTTGGCGGTTGTATCGTCGTGCCGGCCCATTCCTATGCATACCGGCCGGCCGCGCGTGTCTACGTGTATTGAGTTTTATTTGACGGCCGGCGCTTCTGCATCGGCGGGTTCCTCGGGTTCTTCAGGCTCTTCTGGCACTTCCGGCGATGCCTTGGGCACAGGCACCGGCAACGGCGTCATATAACGCTCGGCGAGCGCCTCGTAAAGCGGCGGCGCGAAGAAGCGCGATACGCGGCTTGCGATCAGCGCCGTCCCCATCAGTGAAATCACGAGCGCGTGGCCGTTGATCATCTCCATGACAATTACAAACGACATGATCGGCGACTGCGTGACGGCCGCAAGATAGCCGACCATGCCGAGGGCGATGAGCATCGACAACTGCATGTCGCCGAAGACCATATGCAGCACGTTGCCGAAACCGGCGCCAATCGACAGCGACGGCGCGAAGATGCCGCCGGGAATGCCGGGCAGATATGACCCGATCATCGATACCATCTTGAGCAGCGGATAAAACACCGAGAGTTGTTCGTGGCCTTCCAGCAGACCACGTGCTTCGGCGTAACCGCTGCCGAACGTGGTGCCGCCCGAGACAACCCCGACGATGGCGATGATGAAGCCGCATATCATCGCGAAGACGACCGGCTTCGATGCATGCAATTCGCGCAGGCGCGCTGGAATCCATTTCGACGTATTCAGCAGCAGCCAGCAGAACACGCCACCCGCAATACCCGTCACGATCGCCGTCAACAATACGGCGAGCGCAAGGAGCTTGGGAAAATGTGCACCGACTTCGATGGTCCCGAAGTACGTGTAATTCCCGTTCAGCCCAAGGGCGACGATCCCCGCGAGGATGATGGCAGTGATCAGCACGCCGCTCGTGCGCGCTTCGAAGCTGCGCGTGAGTTCTTCGATTGCGAACACGATACCGGCAAGCGGCGTATTGAACGCAGCCGATAACCCCGCCGCCGCGCCCGCGAGCACCAGTTGCCGTTCGATGCGCGCGTTGGATCTCGGAAAGAGGCGGCGCAGGTTGTACATGAGCGCCGCTCCGACCTGTACGGTCGGCCCTTCACGACCGATGGTGAAGCCGCCGAGGATCGCGAGAAAGGAGATGCCGACCTTGGCGACCACGATTCCCGGCGACAACAACCGCGTTCCCAGTCCCGGCGGACTGTGCAATACCGCGATGACCTGAGGAATGCCGCTGCCTTCCGAGCCGCGAAAAAACTTGCGCGTGAGCCAGACGGACAACGCGGCGACAGCCGGGGTGAGAATGAGCGGAAGCCAGACGTGCTCGTGCTGAAGCGCGCGGAAGGTGTTGTACCCCCAGTCGATCAAACGCGCGTAAAGCACCGCGACCAGCCCGACCACAATCGCGCCGACCCAGAAAATGCCGTACCGATACCAGAGACTGCGTGCGCGGCGGACGGTCAGCCGGGGGAGGGAACTGAACCTGCGATTCATAGGCAATGAGCCATGCGACCGGCTGTCGGCAAAGGCATGATTATAACGACGCGTGTAACAGCTCCGAATTTAATCCGCTTAAAAGGGTTATATCGATTCGGACCGCAAAGAAAAATGGGACGCTGGCCTAGTGCCTGCGTCCCATAAACACTCTCGTCGGGGTGGCGAGAGCGGAGAGAAGATCGAAAGTAAAAAGTAATATTAGGTTCAGGCGTTTGTATAATGCGCAAACGTTTGAACAGACGCGCAGGTTAATGAAAGAATTATCGACTAGTGTTAGAGAAACCCGGAACGAACGGTGGTACTTAATTCAAACCGTGCGTGGAATTTTTCCAGAGCGTGAGTCAATACGAACGACTTGGCGGCAGTGGACTCGCTCAATACCGCCGAGCGCTACTGCCACAATTAGCCTCAAATCTGTTCAAGGTTTGTTTGAGTATAGGCAGCTCGGGCCGGTACGCAAGTTGCGATTGTCACAGCGAGTTTGTGTGACGCACCTTTCCCGCTGTAAGTGAATGATCTGACGGGAATTTTCCAAACGCGTTCAGTACTAACCCGCATCTGCAGGTTGAACCTGAATTTGAACCTTTGGCGTTGTCGCAGACACGTTGTTTCCACGGAGTCGCACCCATGAGTTTCCCGAATCGCCGCTCCCTCGAAGTTGATTTTTTCCGGGGGCTCGTGCTACTTGTCATTGCCGTTGACCACATTTCGGGAAGCGTCCTGTCGCGCTTCACGCTGCACAGCTATGCATTCTGCGATTCCGCTGAGGTGTTTGTATTTTTGGGCGGCTATGCATCGGCGGCGGCTTATACATCGATTGAATCGAACCGCAGCCATTCGGCCGCGCTCCGGCGCTTCTTGAAGCGGAGCTGGGAGATCTATCGTGCATATCTGTTCACCGCGGTCATGATGCTATTAGGCGGCGCGCTGCTGATGTGGATGCGCATTGACACCCCCATGCTGCAAATCACCGAATGGCCGGCTTTCCTCGCCCGGCCGCTCAGCCTTTCCTTCGATATCGCCACGTTGCGGCATCAGCCGTATTTGTCGTCGGTTCTGCCGATGTACGCCATGTTCGCGCTCGCCGTGCCGTTCGTCGTGCCGCTTGCGGAGAAAAAGCCCGTTGTCGTGCTGTTCGGCAGTCTGGGCATGTGGCTGTTCGCGTCATCGCTTGCGCAGTGGCTGCCTTCAGCCTACGCCGAGGGCTGGTCGTTCAACCCGTTCGCTTGGCAATTGATGTTCGTGCTGGGCCTGCTTTCGCGGGTTCAGCCGATCAGCGCCGAATTCCACAGCTCGAAAACGGCGCGTTGGCTGACGCGCGCCGCGATCGTGGTGTTCCTGACGTTCGCATTCGCCAAGCTGTTCCTTGAGACGCAAGCGCCGCCGGGATACATGAAGCAGAACCTCGCGACGCTGCGCATCGTGAGTTTTGTGGTGGTTGCGTGGCTGTTCGCGCAGGCCGTGCATGCAGGGTGGATTCGATCGCTCGCGCAGGCTTTGCCGAGCGTGGTGAACGTCGGCAAGCAGGGGCTCGTGTGTTTTATTGCCGGCGCTTGCATGTCGCTGGTCATTGATTCCGCGTTGCGCGTCGTATCGCTCGGATCGTACCAATGGATGGCCGGGCTGACCGGCGACGCCATTGCTATCGGCACGCTGATCTGGCTCGCGGCATTCTGGCGCGACCGGAAGGCCGCCCAGCTCAACCGCGTGCCCAAACATCCCGCCGTGCCGGCGCATGCAACCAACCGGCGGGATCGATAAAACGTCGAAGCAGCGTCAGAGCTTGATCCCGCGCGTCTCACGCATGCACAGGACGCCGATCAAGCTGAGTGCGGCCGCCGCGGAAACGTAACCGCCAACCCACGTCAGCCCGCCGCGATTCGCCAGCAATTGCGCGATATACGGCGCCACCGACGCACCCAGAATCCCGCCGAGGTTGTACGCCACGCCCGCCCCGGTGTAGCGCACGTTGGTCGGGAACAGCTCGGGCAAGAGCGCGCCCATCGGGGCAAACGTCACGCCCATCAAAAATAGCTCGATGGTCAGGAACAGCGCGACTGCGAACGTGTTGCCGCTGCCAAGCAAGGGCGCCATGGTGAACCCGGAAAGGATCGCGGCAATGCAACCGACGATCAGGACCGGCCGACGGCCGAATTTGTCGCTTGCGAGCGCCGAAAGCGGCGTGGCGATCGCCATGAAGATCACCGCGAAGCACAACAGGCCCAGGAATTTCTCGCGCGTGAAATGCAGCGTCGAGACGCCGTACGACAGCGAAAAAACCGTCGAGATGTAGAAGAGCGTGTAGCAGACGATCATCGCAATGGCACCAAGCAGCGTCGGCCCAAGATAGCGGCTGAGCAGCGTCGCAACAGGCATGCGCACGCGTTCGTGCTTTTCCATGGCCGCGCGAAACGCCGGCGTTTCCGCGATTTTCAGGCGCACGTAGAGTCCAAGCCCCACCAGCACGGCGCTGACAATGAACGGCACGCGCCAGCCCCAACTGCGGAATTGTTCGTCGGTGAGAGACAGCGCCAGGCCGAAGAACAAGCCGTTCGATGCCAGGAACCCCACCGACGGCCCCAGTTGCGGGAACATCCCGAACCAGCCGCGTTTGTTTTGCGGGGCGTATTCGGTCGCGAGCAGCGCCGCACCGCCCCATTCGCCGCCGAGGCCAATGCCTTGCCCGAAACGCAGGATGCACAGCAGCACGGGCGCGAGGCTGCCAATGGACGCATATCCCGGCACGAAGCCGATCAGCGTCGTGGAAACGCCCATCACCAGTAGCGATGCAACCAGCGTCGATTTTCGTCCGATCCGGTCGCCGAAATGGCCGAACACGAACGAACCGATCGGGCGCGCGATAAACGCAATGCCGAACGTGACGAACGCCGACAACGCCTGCGCGGCGGGCGAACTATGCGGAAAAAAGACCGGGCCGATCACGAGCGCGGCGGCGGTAGCGTAGACGTAGAAGTCGTAAAACTCGATCGCCGTACCTATAAAACTCGCGAAAATGACGCGGGAACTGCTCATTTTGGCATCGCTGGCGGGCGATGCAGGCAGTGAGGATGAAGCTGACGACATGGCGTCTCCGTTTTGCCCATCGCGCGCGATTCTCAACCGCGCCGCGGGACATTTTATAAAGGCAAACAAGGCAGGCAGACTGCGTCGAACGGCGCGCGGGTGCGGCGTGGTATCGAGCGGGCGGGGCGCATTGCACAGGCGCTGGATGGGCGGCGGCAATGGCGTGACCGGCATGGCCGGCCAACCGGTGTAACGGGGGTATCGAAAATTATAACGACCGTGCGTGGCGACGAGCAAGGAAGTGTTTCCCGAAGTGCAATGAAAGTTCCCTCAGTCGATGGTCGTTGCCTGCGGCGAATGCGCGCTCCTTAGCTGGAACTGGCCGTTGTCGTTGAAAAGCCAGCCTTCGAAGAGTTCGAGGTGGCCGTTGCCATCGAGCAGGCGCGTGGGCGGTGCGGGCAACGGCGAGGCCCGGA
>NZ_JBSIPA010000446.1:0-5250 GCF_053574605.1 Caballeronia sp. M23-90
TCCGATGCAGAGTTCAGCGCGGCCGACCTGTTGGCGGCACGCGCGGTGATCGAAGGCGAGATCGCGGCGCTCGCGGCGAAGAACGGCACGGATGTGCAACGCGAGGCGCTGACGCGAAACATCAACATGCTGGAAGCGCAGTCAGTCAACAACGCCGCGTTCCTGGATGAAGACAAGCGTTTCCACCTGCTCATCAGCGAGATGACCGGCAACGCGATGCTGACAGAAGTCATGACTGTCCTCTGGAACAAACGCTACAGCCCCATGTTCACGCACCTCGAAACCTTCTACGCCGACAAGCACATCCCCGCCGCCATGAACGCGGATCACAGGAAGATCGGCGAGGCAATCCTCAATCGCGATGCGCGCGCCGCGAAGAACGCAATGCGCGCGCATCTTCGCCACGTGCATCACAAACTTTTCGCGGACTCGCCGGATGGAGATGCCGCTTAGAGACTTCAGAAGCGAGCGACATCGATAACCGGAGCAGCGAACGCTTTCGGCGATGCTGACAACAGCAGCAACGATCATCGATCGAATGACTTTCATGATCTTCAATTATTCCAGCAACTGCGGCTTGTGAAACGCTGTGAAACGCCCGGCGCGGCAGATGCAGTGGGATACAAATCGATGGATTTACAATGCCCGGATGAACCACATCACCCGAAAACAGCGGCTCACATCCTGGTTCTGGAGCGACGAGGTCATCCGCAGCCGGTATGTGAGTGACGTCGTGCTGACAAGCACCGTCGAGATACCCGCGCCGCCTCCGCGCCTCGTTGCCGATTGGGAAAGGGAGATAGCGACGCGCCTGATCCTGGAACCCGGGGACGTCGAGGAGATGCCGTTAGCGCGGGCCCGCGCAAGGTGGCCGGAGTACAGGCAGTGCGTGCAGGCAGTCGCCGACTGGACCTGCGTGCAAGGACTGCCCGGGGTGCTTGCTGCAAGCGACGTAGCCCTCATGGCCTGCCGCGGCGCACGCTACCACCACGATGGCGAGCAATATGGCAGCGCGGTCTTCTGCAATCTTTTCGTGAGCGACGACAAGGGTCTGGATCTGCATTTCCCGTCAGTGGATCTTCGAATCCCGCTGACCCAGGGCACGGTCGTGATCTTCGATACGTGCCAGCCTCACGGCGTCATCCAGCGTCGCAGCAGCGGTTTCGACAACGCCGACTTCCCGGCAGAACAAGACTTCACCCAACTGTTCCTGACATGGGAGCTTCCTGTTGAAGACGCTCATGTGACACGAGCACTGAACGTGGTATTCGACATCGCTCCATCGACTTCGAAGCGTCCCGACGAAGAACAAGTCTGGCTGAAGGGAGCACGCGTTGCGCTGTGCCCCAATTCCGGCCAATGGGTCGAGGCTCAATAAATCGCCTCACGACGATCACAATCAGGTGATCAACCAAATCGGTCAAGATTTCAAGACTTTCGGCCCTTGCAAAATCGTCAGCCTGCTTTCGTTTACTCTTCGCGAGGGCTGCAGATCAACATCACGCAAGCCGTGAAACTTCGATCATTCGAGCCAATGCAGCGTGCAGCCGTGGATTACCGACGCCCGCACGACACAGCGCCTTTTGCAGCACAACACCAGATGCGTTCTCCGGGCTTTTCAGCCAGGCGGATGAGTGTGTCCGCGTGTTTGAAACATCGAATGAGCCACGCGTCCCGCGTTGCGGTCAGCGTGTTCCCGGCACTCTAATCGGAGACGTCATGGCGCGTCTTTTATCTTTGAAACTGGCTACCGTTCCCGGGCGCTTGCGGCCTTTGCCGCTCGCGCTGTGTGTATCCGCGGGACTGAGCGTTTTATATATTCCCGTGGCCTACGCGGCCGGACCGCTGCCGAACGGCGGCCAGTTCGTGGCGGGCAGCGGCACGATCAGCAGCAGCGCAAATGCGGTCACGATCACGCAGGCCGGCGGATCGCGCACAGTCATCGACTGGAACAGCTTTTCTATTGGCAACGGCAACAAGGTCAAATTCGATAACGGCAACGGCGCGACCCTGAACCGCGTGACTGGCGGCAACCAGTCGGTGATCCTCGGCACGCTCAGCGCAACCGGCAGCGTGTACCTGATCAACCCGCAAGGCATTCTTGTGGGCCAGAACGGCGTAATCAGTACGGGCGGGCGCTTTGTCGGGTCGACGCTGGACACGACTAACGCCGCGTTCATGCAAGGCGGCGCGCTGACGCTGTCAGGCACATCGAACGCAAGCGTGATCAACCTGGGCAAGATTGCATCGAGCGGCGGCGATGTCTTCCTGATCGCGCGAAGCGACGTGACGAACCAGGGCACGATAAGCGCGCCGGAAGGCACGGCTGAACTCGCCGCCGGCGCGCAGGTTCTGCTGCAGGATTCATCGACTGGCAAGCAGACGTTCGTGCAAACGGGCAGCGGCGGCACGGTCATCAACAGCGGCACGGTGCGCGCGGCCCAGGTGAATCTGGAAGCGGCGGACGGCAACGTCTATGCGCTCGCGGGCAACCATAGCGTGATCCGCGCGACCGGCACTACCACGCGCGATGGCCATGTATGGCTCGTCGCCGATACCGGCAGCGTGCGCCAGACCGGCACCGTTCGCGCGGAAAATGCAGACGGCACGGGCGGCACGGTCGACACAACTGCGCAAACGTTGTCCTTCGGCAATGCCGATTCAAGCAGTCCGGCCGTCGTGGCGGCCCAGTGGAATGTCACGACGCCGGCCTTCACCGCAGGCGATGCCGCCGCCGGCGCGCTGTCGCGCAGCCTGAACAAAGGGACATCGGTGAACGTAGGTTCAGCCGGCGATATCACCGTGAACTCGGACATCCGCTGGCAAGGTCCGGCGTCGCTGACGCTCGCCGCCTACCGGACGTTGACCATCGGGCAGAACACCACTGTGAAGAACAAGGGCAGCGGCAACCTGACGCTGCGCAGCGATGCATCGGCAATCGACAACGGCGGCAGCGTGATCAACCGCGGGGTCATCGACTGGTCGGGAAGCACCGGCACTGTCAGCGCGCTTTACGACATGAACGGCAGCTACACGCCGGGCACGTTGCGCAGCAATACCGCATGGAAGGCGCCGCAATACAGCGGCCTGCTCACGCAGATCACCGCGTACAAACTCGTCAATTCGACGGCCGATCTGCAGAACGTATCGCTCGATCTCGCAGGCATCTATGCGCTCGGCAAGGATATCGATGCGGGCGGCGTCGCCTCCGCGCCGATAGGCAATCACAACACACCGTTCACCGGTCAGTTCGATGGCATGTGGCACACCATCGCCAACCTCGCGCCGCAAGTCATGGATTTTTCGACCGACCTGAACGCGGGGCTGTTTGGTGTCATCGGGCCGGCGGGCGTCGTGCGTGATGTCGGCGTCGTCACGAGCAAGGTAGGGATTTCTTACGGCGGCAGCGGACTGCTCGCCGGTGACAATCAAGGCACGATCGTCAACTCGTACACGACCGGAAGCGTCTTCGATCCGTCTCAGGACGGCAACACGTTCGGCGGACTCGCTGGCAAGAACGAAGGTCTGATCGCACGGTCCTGGAGTGGCGCGAGCGTCTCCGGCGACAGCATCAACGGCGGACTCGTCGGCTACAACACCGGGACGATCACCCAGTCGTATGCAACCGGCGATGTCACGCCGCAGTACTCGACCGGTTCCGGCGGCGGATTCGTCGGCTTCAACGAAGGGACGATCAGCCAGTCGTTCGCCACCGGGAAAGTGGGCTTCGGCTCGCAGGGATCGGCTGGCTTTGCGTTTGTCAACAACGGAACGATTGCGCCCGATTCGTACTGGAACACGGAGACGACAACGCAAACGCAAGGCGTTCGTGCCGGCACGCAATTGCCGGCATCGAACGGACTTACCACCGCGCAGATGAGCACGGAGGCGTCGTTCGTGTCGTATGACTTCAGTCCTACCGGCGTGTGGGCATTGCCAGCAGGCGCAACGCATCCGGTGTTGCGCTGGCAAGTTGCCAACTGAAGCTGAAGCTGAGTTGAGTCTGGCGCCTACTTCGCGGCGAGCTTGTCCTGCGTCTTGGTATCGAAGTCGCTCGCGTCGTGACGCTCGTGAAGTTGGCTCGATGGTTCGCCGGAAACCCGGTTGACCATCCGGCCGCGCTGCACGGTCGGACGTTCGCCTATGGCGTTGGCCCATCGCTGCACGTGCGTGTATTCCTGCACCGATAAAAACTCGCCCGCGCCGTACTGCCAGCCCTTGACCAGTCCGCCGTACCACGGCCAGATGGCGATATCGGCGATCGTGTATTCGCTGCCCGCCATGTACTCGTTGTCCGCCAGCCGTTTGTCGAGCACGTCGAGCTGACGCTTGGTTTCCATGGCGAAACGGTTGATCGCGTATTCGATCTTCGTGGGCGCGTAAGCGTAGAAATGGCCGAAACCGCCGCCCAGATACGGCGCGCTGCCCATCTGCCAGAAAAGCCACGACAGACATTCGGCGCGCGCAGCCGGCTCTGTCGGAAGGAATGCCTTGAATTTCTCGGCGAGGTACAGGAGGATCGAGCCGGACTCGAACACACGAATCGGCTCGGCGCCGCTGTGGTCCACCAGGGCGGGGATTTTCGAATTGGGGTTCGCCGCCACGAAGCCGCTGCCGAACTGGTCACCTTCGCCGATCTTGATGAGCCACGCGTCATACTCCGCGCCGCCGTGACCCAGCGCCAGCAGTTCTTCCAGCATCACGGTGACCTTCACGCCGTTCGGCGTGCCCAGCGAATAAAGCTGGAGCGGGTGCTTGCCGACCGGCAGGTCCTTGTCGTGCGTCGGCCCGGAAATCGGCCGGTTGATATTCGCGAAGTGGCCACCATTGCCTTTATTCCAGGTCCAGACTTTTGGCGGCAGGTAATCGGACGAATCGCTCATGTTCAAGGCTCCTTGCAGCTATTGGGATGTTTGTCTCGAAATATTGGAGCGAGAATAACAAACCCATGCAGATGTTGCCGGGACCGCTCAAGGTGCCGGCTGCGGATCCGGACGCGCCCCTTCGCGCTCGAGCCATGAGCGAAACAGCATGACGAGACCGTCGGCGAATTTGTCATCGGGCACATAAGTGCAATAACTCCGCGATGGCAGACGCGGCCCCGCAAACGGCGTCACGAGCCGGCCCGAAGCAAGATCGTCGGATACAAGCGCCGTCGGCCCCATCGCAACCCCCATCCCGTCGATGGCAGCCTGCAACGTCAGGTAAAAGTGATCGAAGGTCACGACCGCCGCCGGCCGCAGCGCCGGA
>NZ_JBSIPA010000447.1:0-5249 GCF_053574605.1 Caballeronia sp. M23-90
TGGTCGCGGCCTTCGAGCGCGAGCGCCAGCCAAAGACCGAGGACGGTCCCGAGGACGGCCACGCCGAAGCCGACTTCAAGGCTGGTTGTCAGCGCATCGAAGTCGCTTGAACCGAGGCGTTCGAACCAGCGCATGCTGAAGCCATCGGGGAAGATCGTTCCCGACCAGTGCGACGCCACGCTGGAAAGCGCAACCACGATCACCGGCAATACAAACAGCCAGAAGCACAGAAGCGCGGCGAAACAGGTGAAGATCCACGCGCCGACGCGCTTGAGCGAATGCGGCTTCGATGCTGCAACCGGCAGCGAAAATTCAGTTGCCATTGCGGCCTCCTGTGCGCCGGTTGACGCGCCTGTAGAGCGCGTACAACGAGAGCGACATTGCAAGCATGACAACCGCGCCGGCCGCGGCTGTCGGCAAGTCCAGATCGACCGTAGCCGAGCTGTAGATTGCCATCGGCAAAGTTATCAGATGTGCGCTTCCCAATACGAGCAGGATGCCGAATTCATTGAGCGTCAGCAGGAAACACAGGATCGTTCCCGCCGCGATACCCGGCCATGCGAGCGGCAGGATGACCTTGAACGCGACCATCCAGCCACTCGCACCCAGACTCTTCGCGGCTTCGATCAGACGCATGTCGAGCGTTGCAAACGACGCAAGCGTCGGCCGCACCACGAACGGTGCGTAGAACACGACCTCCGCGAGAATCACGCCGCCAATGCCAAACAAGAAGTCGAGCGGCGGATTCTGCAAGTTGAACAAACGCTGCAAGCCGATGCTCACCGATCCCTGCGATCCATACAGAAAGATCAGCGTGAACGCGACCAGGAACGAAGGGAACGCGACAAACAATTCGAGGAAACGCGTCACGAGTTTCGCGCCGGGAAATGGCTTGAAAAACAATATGGATGCAAGCAGGACACCGAGCAATGACGCAAGCGTTGCACTCGCGAAGAGGATGCCGAGCGTCGTGCCGATCACACCGCTGGTTTCGGGATTGGTGAAGAACGCGGTGTACGCCTGCAGGCTCAAGCCATGCTTGCCCGTCACGCTCAGCCACAACAATTGCACGAGCGGATACAGCACCAATGGTCCGAGCACGACCACCAGGATGAACCAGAGCTGCCACTGCGCACGCCGTTCGCGCCGACGCTTGGCAAGCGTGTGCGCGGGGTCGTCGACCAGGTGTTCACTCGCTGACAAGGACGACATCGTCAACCTCGTGGCGTAGGGAAACACGCGCGCCCTTCTCGGGCATCGGACCATGCGATCGTTGCATGGTGACGAGCACGGGCTGGTCGGGCAATGCATCGAGCATCACCGAGACCGAGAGCGCTGCGCCGTACCATTCAACCGAGGAGATCGTGCCGTGCAATTGCGCACTGCCCAACGGCACGATCGACAGGCACTCGGGACGAATGCACGCAAGCCTGCCGCGTTCGTCGTGCCGTGCATCGCCAACAGGAAACATGATCGATGGCGGCAACAAGTTCGCCGCGCCAAGGTAGCGCGCGACGAACGCGTCCTTGGGGTTATCGTAGAGTTCGCGCGGCGTGCCCAATTGCGCAATACGGCCGTCGCGCATCAGCAACGTGCGATCGGAGAGCACCAGGGCATCGTCCTGATCATGCGTCACACAGACAATGGTCAGGTTCGGCAGGCGCTCATGCAACGACTTCAGTTCGGTACGGACCGATGCACGCAGGTTGGCATCGAGTGCCGAGAGCGGTTCGTCGAGCAGCAGCACATCCGGCTCGATTACCAGCGCTCGCGCCAACGCCACGCGTTGCTGCATGCCGCCCGACAACTGCGCGGGCATCACGTGCCCCGCGTCGCCGAGTTGCACGAGCTTGAGTGCATCCGCCACGCGCCGCGCTATCTCTCCGGCTTTCAGACGCCGCGCCCGCAGGCCGAACGCGACGTTATCGAACACGGAAAGATGCGGGAACAGCGCATAGCTTTGAAACAGAAGCCCGAGGTTGCGCTTGAACGGCGGCACGTGCGTAAGATCACGCCCGGCCACCGTCAGCCGGCCCGCGAGCCCGTCCGCCTCCACGAATCCCGCGATGAACCGCAGCAACGTAGTCTTGCCGCAACCGCTGCGGCCGAGCACGGTAAGCAGTTCGCCGCGCTCGATAGTCAGCGAGAGGTCATCCAGCACCGTACGCGCGCCAAAGCGCACGCTCAGGCCTTCGATATGCACGCCGCCATGCGCCGGCTTGAAAGAATCGGCGGCAGCAGCTTCGCGAGTGGCCGGAGCCAGCGTCAAAGTGTTCACGGTTCACATCCCTGAGAGCTTCGATAAGAACGCAAGCGCTTACGACTTCGGCTTGACCACGTCGAGTTGCTTGCCGGAGGTGCCGATCACGTCGTTTTTCCAGCGCGTGGTCCACGCGGCTTTCTGGTCCATGACCTGGTTCCAGTCCACCGGAATCAGCTTCACGCCCGCGATGGCCTGCTTGACCGCCTCGCCATTCTTGCCGGCAAGCGGAACGTCGGTGCGGCCCGGAATGCCGTAGATGTCCGGCACCTTCGCCTGCACTTCCTTCGACATCAGGTAGTCGACCAGCTTCTTGCCTTCAGCCTGATTCGGGCCGCCTTTGATCAGGCCGATCGCGTAGGGCAACTGGAACGTGGTCGGCGCTTCGCCGGCCTTGGCCGAGAGGAAGATCGGCTTGAGCGAAAGGCCGCCGTTGGTGGCATCGTCCAGATCCATCTGCAGGTCGCCGTTCGCGAATGAGATTTCGTTGCGCGAAAGCAGCACGTCGAGATAACCCGTGCCCTTCGTGTGGAATTTTGCGCTCTTCTCCAGATCCTTCAGATAGTCGAACGCCTTGTCCTCGCCCATCAGCGCGCTCGTCAGGATGATCACGGCCATGCCGTCGCCGGCGGTCGCGGGATTCGAGTAAGCCACCTTGCCGCTGAAGTCCGGATGCAACAAGTCGGCAAACGTCTTCGGCGCGGTCTTCGTGACTTCGGGGTTGATGGCGAACGAGAAGTAGTTGTTCACGAAGGTCGCCCACGCACCATCGGATGCCTTCGCAATCGCCGGCACATTCGCGTAGTTCACGCTCTGGTACGGCTGCAGCAAGCCGCCTTGCGATGCTTGCTGGATGAACGGCGGCAGCGTCACGAGCACGTCGGCCTTCGGCGAATCCTTCTCTACCTGCGCCCGGTTCACCACTTCCCCGCTACCCGCCGTCACGATATTCACCTTCACACCTTCCTTCTTTTCGAAGGCCGGCAGCACATCCTTGTACAGGTTTTCAAGGCCGTCGGCGGTGTACAGCACGACTGCATCGGCGGCATGCGCCTGCATGGCCGCGACGCTTGCGAACACGGCCACGGCAAGACACGAAGCCAGACGAGCTTTGGGGAAGCGATTTTTTGTCATGTTGCAAGTTCTCCGGAAGACGGAAACAACCAGGTGGCGTGAGGATGACGCGCGGTTTTCGAAAGGCCGCTTGCGTCCGATGATTCTTTGGCGCGGAGGTTGATCTGGTATAACCCGCAGCCGGATCGAAGCATCACAGAACTCTATGACAACGCCATGACGATGCCACATTTCTACAACAAAGACCACATTTCGCCAAAATTCCGACGTAGACTATTTCATGCCTGCCTGAGAATACGAACGGAGAAGATTGTGATCAACGGAAGTGACCCGATTTTGCTGACGCCCGGCCCGCTCACCACAACGCCGGCCACGCGTCAGGCGATGTTGCGCGACTGGGGATCGTGGGATGCGGCTTTCAACCAGATGACAGACTCGATCTGCCGCGACCTGCTCTCTATCGTGTCCGGTCAAAAAGATTTTGTATGCGTGCCCATGCAGGGAAGCGGCACGTTTTCGGTCGAAGCCGCGCTCGGGTCGCTCGTGCCGCGCGATGCGGTCGTGCTCGTACCGAACAACGGCGCGTATTGCACGCGTTTGCTGAAGATCCTCGAGCGGCTGGGAATAGCAGCGATCGAATTGAAGTTGCGCGATGACGAACCGGCCGGCGTCGCGCGTATCGAGGAGATGTTCTTGCGCGAGCCGCGCATCACGCACGTGGCGCAGGTGCATCTGGAGACGAGCGCAGGTTTGCTCAATCCGCTCGATGAGATCGCCGCGTCGTGCGCGCGTTTCGACAAGCGTCTTATTGTTGATGCAATGAGTTCGTTCGGCGCGTTGCCTATCGATGTATCGAAGGGCGGCATCGATGCCGTCGTATCGGCGAGCGGCAAGTGCCTTGAAGGCGTGCCGGGGATGGGCTTCGTGATCGTGCGGCGAAGTGTGCTGGAAGCATCGGAAGGCGTTTCCCGTTCGCTCGCGCTCGACCTTTACGATCAATATGCGTACATGCAGAAGACCACGCAATGGCGCTTCACGCCGCCCACGCATGTGGTCGCCGCGTTGCGCGCGGCGCTCGATCAATACAAGGCGGAAGGCGGCCAGGCTGCGCGCGGCGCTCGATACCAGCGCAACTGCGCGGCGTTGATCGAGGGCATGGCGGCGCTTGGATTCAGGCCTTTCCTGGACGCTTCGGTGCAGGCGCCGGTGATCGTCACGTTCCATGCGCCGCGCGATCCGGCCTACGATTTCAAGCGCTTTTACGAAGCCGTGCGCGATGCAGGATACGTGCTGTACCCGGGCAAGCTGACGGAAGTGGAGACGTTTCGCGTGGGATGCATTGGCGCTATCGATGCCAACGAGATGCTGAACGCAGTGGCTGCAATCAGCCGCGCGTTGGGCATGTTGCACGTGCGGCTCGCGGCCTGATCCATGCCCGGCAAGCGGTCAGGCAATCACCAGCTCCGGCCCGCGCGAGGCGATCGCCTTGCGCAAAGCCTTGTCGGGCGTGAGTTCGGTTACCAGGTATCGCGCCTTCTCGAAGTCGCGGATGCGCACCGGCGTGACGTGACCGAACTTCGAATGATCCGCGACGATCACCGCGGCGCTCGCAGCCACGATCATCCGGCTGCGCACTTCCGCGGCGAGCCGCGAATAGTCGGTCAGGTAACCATCGGACGTGATCGCGCCCGCGCCCACAAACGCGAAGTCCACGTGATACTGCGAAAGCTGCTGCACGGTATCGAGGCCGAACGTGGCGTCCTCGTTGTCCGAAAGTTCGCCGCCGAGCAGCGTGACCTTGTTGTCATTGCGCCGGCCGAGCAGCAACGCGATGCGCCAGTCGTTGGTGTAGACCGTCAGGCGATGCCGGTCGCCAAGCGCGCGCGCCACGGCTTGCGTGGTGCTGCCCGAATCA